>NZ_JBBKBF010000027.1:0-48697 GCF_037892625.1 Phocaeicola sp. ICN-14070
CAGGCTCAAGTCAAGAACTGTGGTGTTTCTCAGGAACAATGTGGCACCTGATGTCAATTGCAGTTTTACCCACTTAATCGGAGATTCACCTTCAGGTTGTTTCACCTCCAACTATACGGTTGGACTGTTGCAAGGCTTGCCGGTTATCCGGACTTTGGCAACCTTGGGTTGCTCAACCTAGACTGTCTTGCCTAACTTCTCGCTCCACAGCCGGTGACGCTGCCAGTTCATGAACTTGTCGTAATTTACTCCATAATCCGCACAGAACTCACGAAGATCCTTAGTCTCGCTGCACAACTGGTAGAGGTCATATACCTCCTGATAGTTTACTTTTTCTTTTGCCATAATCATTGTTGTTTAAGGGTTACGGCGCAAAGGTAGGTTTAGGGAACATGCGTGTCAAGGCGGAAAATAGAATGGTTACTTTTTAAGAGGCATCTCTTTATGTTTATAGACCTTGCAAGACGGGGTTTACTAATTGCTTACAAATAAAAAAAAGAATAAGATAAAAATGTAAATTTATAGGACAAAATCGATAATCAATCAAGTTGGAAGAAAAGGATCCTTTTCTTCCAACTTGATTGATTAATATACTTTACAAACAATAAAATTAGTCTTTAGTCATTAAAGACTTTAACCGACTTAAACTTTCTTGAAATGGCGGTGCTACATTCACTGCTCTCCAATCTTCGTATAAAGTTGGACAACATGGATACGTTTTTTTAAGGTCCTCCCAAGAATTCCACAACTGTTCATAATCATGTATTGCATCCTTCGCTTCCATGGAATCTATCTTTATTCCTCTTACATCATACTGTGCTAAAAGAATTTGAATACGCCATATTTGAAATGCCAATTCATACTTAATTCTACCATAGATAGTAGAAACTTCCACAAACTCTTTATCTTCTAAATTGGGTAAACGTATCTTTTTTGCAAGACTTTCCATTTCATACCATCTTTTTAGATTATTCCTTTTCTCTTCTAAGATTAGATTCTCCATCCCCTTCTCTACTACCTCATTTAAATTTATACCAGTAAGAAATTGATCACGAATCCACCACACGTTTCGTTTTAAAAGTTTTGTATCTTGACCTAAAAAAACAGCGTCTTCACTTAATAGACATAAACGTCTTAAATATTCGGCACTCGTCCTGTCTAAATGTAGAACGTTCATTGCATAATCATAGAAGATTTCTTCTTCCTTTCTCTGAGGAGAATTAATATATGTCCTAATAACATATTCGTTTAAATTTACCCAAAATTCATTGTCAAAATAGGGCCCATACCAACCGTCTCCCCATGTCCAAAGCCAAAAACCTTTGACAATGGAAGTATCATACAAATCTCGAATTCCCTTTTTTTCATCCAAATCATTCCATCCTTCAATAACTCCTTTTCCTATATAATACGGATGTGCATTCTTCCCATAACATCCAGCCTGATTAATTGAGACTTCAACTATCTGATTATGCTCACCAATCCCTATTGTCTTATTAAAAGGATATCCTCGATTAAAATCATAATTGACATGCTTGATAGATATATACAAATTAGGATGAACTTGAACGCTATTCATGACACTTATATACATATCTGGTCTAACATGCAAATTTTCAAAATCCCAAGTGCGATAATATAATTTTTTATTGCGCTTTACACAAATTTCTTCGCGTAAGATATTTAAAAATAAAACATGTTCCTCAACAGAACGAGCTGGAGATTCTCCTTTATGAAAAGGAGCATCATGCAAGTAAGTTTCTCCATGTCTAATCACCAATCCGTCTAAATTAGGAAATCTCCAAAATAGTTCATCTATTTGCGCCCGAAGAATTTCCTGTGTCATAGGCCTAAGAATTGAAACCTGACCTTTTTCATTTTTCATTTCATCACCATACTTTTCCATCACAGATTTAGGTACAACTAACATATCCGTGAATGGCAACGCCTCAAGTCCCGCATCTTTAACTCTTTTTAAATACATTCTCACCGAAGCAGCATGACGTTCAATCCAAAAACGCTCCTCGGAACGTTGAGGTATTATATCTGTCTTCCACTTATCATAAGTCAATCCACATTGCACCTCAATCTTGGGTACTTGTCCCATATATCCCAAGCCTGATATAAAATTGGGGTCCGTATATCTGGAAAGGAATTGTGGTTCTCCTGGATTGTGATGAACCATATTCAACAAAATATTATAACGAGATTGGCTCCAAAGTGTACTTGTCATCAACAGACATAAAATATAAACTATTTTTTTCATTCTATGCTTACAATTATAAGTGGTTTATATATTAATAACCTGGATTTTGTTCTAATACAGCCTCTGTATTACGCTCAATCTCTTCATAAGGAATAGGCCACAAATTATGCTTCTCAGCCATATTCCTTACCAATGGATTATGAGCAACTTCAACTGTCCTATAATATACTAAACCAAGTCGACCTAAAGTCAAACGCCTCTTCTCTTCAAGCCCTAGCTCTCTCATTCGTTCATCAAGAATATAATCAATATCTATATCATTCTCAGAACAAAGTTTAGCATTAGCTCGCGAGCGAACAACATTAATATCTGCTTTTGCCAAATCTTTTCGGTTCATCCCTAAAGCTGCCTCAGCTCTCAATAAATAAGTTTCCGCAAGACGAAAAAGGTATTGATCTGCATACGTAAATCCAGCATTACTACTTAATGCTAATGTTTCAAAATTATCAAACAACTCTTCAGGATGCTGACCAGGGGTGGTACATTTACTTTGATAGGCAAACCACGATCTAGAGGGAACTTCTATACCCTCAGGCGGGTTCTCTGTATCAAGAACTTGTCCATAAAACTTAGACTCAAGATTATCACATATAAATTTTCTAACTATATTATAATTGGAATTCCTCATATCATTCCAATCAGAGTTTTCCCAAATAGTATTCGAAAAATATATTGTTGGAATACCAAAACCAACACCACGACCACCAGAGCTAAAAGTCGAGTTCGGCCATAGAAATGGAGAAACCCCTTCTCCATCTACACGTAAATCACGCACTAATGGACAAAAAACTCTTTCTGCTTTATATCCACTTCCATATACATTTGATGTTCCATTGTCACCTCCTATCACATTAGTCTCATATTGTATAACCCAAATAGCTTCTGTATTACCACTATTTCTATTTTGATTACCAGCACGAAACAAATCGTAATACACATCACCTGGTTCAGATTTTAATGACCCAAACCGATTTTTCATTAAATCCAAATCCGGATTATCAATAACAAGAGTTGCTGCATCATAAGCTTCTTCATATTGTTGATTCGCCAAATACACTTCTGATAGTAAATGATATGCAGCTGGTTGAGAAATTTCTCCATCAGCAACTTCTGTAATAGGAGAAAGATTTTCGGCTGCAAACTTTAAGTCCTCTATAACTTGAGACAAAACTTCCTTCTTAGAACTGCGCACATAATTCTTTTTAGGAACAAAAATCTCCTCCAATTCAATAGGAACACCACCATAAAGATAGGCCAAAGTCCGATACGCAAATCCTCTAAAAAACTTAGCTTTTGCTTCAAATTTTTGTTTCTTATCTTCTGACATCGAGGATGCAGGCAATCTTGAAATAATAGTATTAGTTTCTGCTACAATCTTATATAAGTTTGTCCAATGTGAATTTAAATATGTATTGCTTGGATTACACGTATTATCAAAGTCATTAAAACGTTGAGCCCCCTGTATTTGGCCATCATAAACTAAATCAGTACCAAAAATATAATCAAAAGTTTGTTGCTCATTTCCCGAGTAAAACTCGGAACGTACTAACCAGTACAGATTATTTACGGATTTATCAAAATCACTACTAGTAACAAATGAATTATCTGCACTTTTAAAGTCTAAAGCCTCTTCGTCCAAGAAATCAGAACAAGATGACAAAGTAACACATGCCAATGCTAATATTAAGAGTAAATTTTTCATCTGCAAATTATTTTAAAAGGTTAAATTTAAGCCAATAGCATAAGATTTCATGACTGGGTATGCAAAAACTAACCCATCTCCCGTTTCTGGATCCCACCCCTTCCATTTTGTAATGGTAAACAAATTCTTTCCAGATAAAGATAATGATAATGCCTGAATACCAATTTTAGACAATAACTTTTTGTCAAAAGTATAGTTTAAACAAATGTCTTGCAATCTTATAAAACTACGATCTTTCCAATAACTTGGCGTCACACTAGGTACTTTAACAGGAATTCTATACTCAGCATTTGGATTTGCTGGTGTCCAATAATCAATTTCTGCAAACAAATTATTTCGAATCATATTATCTCCAGAATTATTACCCAAATCACTAACGGCATCATTAGCTCCCAAATATCCGTTTTTACCACCTTGAACTGAATTGATTAACATATACAATGACCAATTCTTATATGTAAACCTATTTGTAAGACTAAATCGATATGCAGGATCCTTTGAACCTAAAATCTTCCTATCATTTTCAGCATCTATTTTCCCATCATTATTCAAATCTTCAATTTTCTCACATCCAACATATGTTCCTTCCGGTATACGACCCATTTTTTCATCTTCAAGTCCCCACAGACCAAGAATATTATAATCATATATAGCATTTATTGATTCTCCTATAAATAATCCACTTGCTATTAAATCATCTTCTTTTCCATCATTGTTTATATCTCCAAGAAGTTTAGTAATCCTATTTTTATTTTTAGAAAAGTTAAAACCTAAATTCCAATTAAAATCTCCAATTCTCAGAACATCAGCATCTAACGATAATTCAATTCCCTTATTACTTAACTCTCCTATATTAGATGGAATCGTCGAAAAACCAGTAATTGTTGGAATGTTAACATTCCACAATAAATTGCTAGTTTTTGTATTATAGTATTCTATGCAAATATTGAAACGACTGTTCCAAAGTGATAAATCCAAAGCGTAATTCATACCTTTTGTCGTTTCCCATTGTAGATTTGAGGCCATACTAGAAACGAACTGAGCATTAGCAGTACTTGCTCCATCTCCAAAAATATAAGAACGACTGCCATCCATTTTGGCCATAGTGGAATATCGACTCGTTAAATTTCCATTTTCTCCATAAGAAACTTTTAATTTCAAATTATTAATAAATGGAACTTTAAAAAACTCTTCATTCGAGATTGTCCAAGCGACAGCACATGAAGGGAATAACGCATACTTATTGTTAGGAGAGAAGCCTGAAAATCCATCACGCCTCAATGTAGCAGTAAAGAAATATTTATATCGATAGTTATAATTAATCCGACCCATTTGATAAAGATATTGTTCCTTCCAAGCTTCAGATCCTATTTTCTGTATAACGGCCTGTTCTAGACTATTATACCCTAAAGCTAAATCACTATATTGCTCTCCATTAGCAGTAGTATATTCATATCTTTGTGACCTTAACCCAAAAACTGCAGTTAAATCTAAAGAATGATCATTAGCAATCTTGGTTTTATAATTTAAGATATGATCTATAGTATAATCATAAGTAGAATTATTGTTTTTATAAGCATAACCATTTTGATTTGAGCCCCATCTATTTGCATAAAAATGCTTCTCCCACTTATAATTATTCCCCCAATTCACTCTATAATTAAAACCTTTAAGAAAAGGCAAATCAATAGAAGCGTATGCCAAAGCAGATAACATGTTTGATTGTTCAGTATCTTGTGACTCTAATGCTAAAAAAGGATTTGTAAGACTAGCATTAGGACTATAAATGAGATCTCCATTATCAGTATATGGGACATTAAGAGGACTATACATATAAACTACACGCAAATCGGGGGATGCACCTGAATAATCCATAAATGAGCCAAATGTTTGTGTCCCAATTTTTAACCAATTAAACACCTGAGTTTCAACATTTATACGAGCATTCTTTCTATCAAAATTATCATTTACAACATATCCATTCTGCTTAGTATATCCTCCTGAAATATAGAAATTTGTTTTATCTGTAGCATTACTCACACTAACTTGATAATCCATATAATAACTATCTTGAGTAGCATTATCAGCCCAATTATAATCAGTTCCATTATCATATCCTACTACCTGAGTTGCATCTATTTTACTTCTGATATCAAAATCAGGATTAATCTCCACATAATCAGGACCTAAATAGGCTCCTTGATCCCAATAATAATCATAAATGGATTTTATTTTTTGATCACGGTTAAAAGGATGAAGTTTAACAGTTGGAGATTGTGAAGCAAATGAGGCAGAAAAATTAATAACCGGCTTTTGAGCTCGTTTGCCTCGTTTTGTTGTGATTAATAACACTCCATTAGCAGCGGAAGCTCCATAGATAGCTTTAGAACTTGCATCCTTAAGTACATCAACAGAAGCAATATCCGATGGATTAATACTAGCCATTGTTCCATTATAGATAATTCCATCTAATACAATTAATACATCTTGGCTTCCATTTATAGTTGATTGCCCTCTGACTTGTATGTCTGCCGCCCCTCCAGCTTTATTAACCTGGCCAATATTCAAGCCTGGTGTAACCCCTTGCAAAAATTGAGTCAAACTAGCATTGGGCGCATTTCGTATATCTTCCATATTTACCCGATTTACGGAGCCTGTTAAGTCAGACTTACGCTGGGTTCCATATCCTACAACCACAACTTCATCCAGAGTCTTGGAATCCTCTTGCAAAATAACTTTCATTATACCATTAGAAGTCATGGCGCACTCTTGAGAAATATACCCCACATAACTGATACACAAAGTAGCCTCTTCATTAACAGACAATGTGTAATTTCCATCAAAATCAGTTATAGTACCATTCGTAGTTCCTTTTTCAACTACTGTAGCTCCTATAATAGGTTCACCTTTTACATCCTTCACAGTACCTGAAACAGTTCTTTTCTTTGTTGATACAGTCTGCTGTTTACGCCCTTTCTTTATAACAATATTTTTACCTTGAATTTCATACGACACATTCTGTCCCTTCAAAATCTGAGCAACCGCATCTTTCAGCTGACTGGCATTAACTGAAACCGTACGGTCTGTATCCACATCACCAGCTATATATACGAAAGAATAACCACTCTTGGTTTGAAGTTCCGTCATCGCCTTCTTCACCGATACATTGCTCATTTTCAATGATATACTCTGTGAGTATATGCTTAAATTAAGGCATAGCAAAGCCCCGGCCATTAACATGGCTTTTTTTCTGTAATTCATAAACCTAAGATTTTAAGATTAAAAACTGTTGATAAAAGGCGTTTTACAAGGAATGTTTTATTACTTTTGCTGTATTCCTTAGAAAACATCTTAAAAACTAACAAGTTAGAAAGAACTAAGGTATTGCCGGAGGAACTCCCCTTCTTCCGGCTTTTTTATGTTCTTCCACTAAAAAGCTAAATCAGGTATCCACTTTTTGCATAACATGAAGATTTTAGTGTGTTTAACAATCGGTTAATATAAGGTTATTTCCTTTTCATTTTGTATATAGCGTACTTTTCCGGTTTTCTCCAATGCTTCCAGAATATCTTTAATGCCTTGTTCACCGCGAGAAAAACTTCCATAAAAGCGAAAGTCCCGAAGAGAATCTGTAGCAAAAGTGATATGTACATCGTAACTGCGTTCCAATATCTTTACAACTTCCGGTAATGGCGTCTCATCAAAAAATAATTTTCCTGAGGTCCATCCTAAGCTGTTTTTTACTTTTGTTAATTCCTTTTTCATGCATTTTTCCGCTTTATCCAACGTCACTTGTTCGTTCGGAAGCAGAATCATCTCTGCTTCTGCCCGCAGACGATTGCCTAATGCTACTTTTCCTTCCAACAAGGAAACTACAGCTTCTTCATCGTTCGGATAGTCGCGAAAATTAAACTTGGTACCCAACACTCTGACCGACAAGGAAGGAGTCTGTACATGAAACGGGAGTTTCTCATTACGCTCTACCTCAAAATATCCTTCTCCACTTAATTCCACCTCACGGTTGTCTACTCCAAAATCCTGCGGATAGACCAGACGAGAACCGGCATTCAGCACTACCAGTGTACCATCGGGCAAACGAAGGCGTGTCTGTGCACCGAGAGGAGCTTCTACCTCTACCTGAGTCAATGCATTTTGCAGGTTGTTTTCTCCCTGGCGGTAAGAGAAGAAGGAAATAAGTCCTACTACCAACACAGCGGCTGCATATTTATAGATTGTTTTCCAACCTATGACTTTCTTGGATTGTTTCTGAGCTGTACTTGCTTCCACTCGTTTCCGGAAGGTTTCAAAAGCGCGGTCGGCATCGTAGCGCGTACGTTCTTCCTCCTGTACGGCAGAAAACCAGACTTCCTGCTGCCGCATGAAATAACGTCGGTTTTCTTCTGAACTGGCAATCCATGCGTCCAGTTCTTCACGTGCTTCCTTGCTCAGACCTTTACTCAGAAAAGCGGCAATCAGTTCGTCGATATGTGAATTTCTTTCTTCCATTTTCAGGGTTTCTATAGGTGAGACGAAATTTTCGCCTGAGCGGGTAGGCGAAAAACGCAATTTTTTTTTACTTGAAAGTCGAAAAAAATAAAATCAGGATAATCAGGTACCTCCCGAGTTCTGAATGAAGAGATGATAATGCGCTCTTTATGTGATACTTGACTGTATTCACAGAAATATTCAGCTCTGTAGCAATTTCTTCGTATTTTTTCCCTTCGAAACGACTTTTGATAAAAACTTTCCGGCAGACTTCCGGCAAATTTCGGATGGCATGATGAATTTCTTCCTCCAATTCATGTTCCAGCAAACTTCCCAGAGGATAATCGTCAGATAGCAGATAACGCATCTCTCCTTCTTCCGGAATAGAAGAAAAAGCCACTTCCGTACGTTCTTTCTTGGAGGACAGGTAATCCATGCAATGATTCCGCACAGCACGCACTAAGTAACTGCGCAAGGAAACTTGAATGTCGAGTGTCTCATGTACTTCCCACAGATGAAAAACGACATCTCCTACCAGCGTTTCGGCCAGAAAATCATCTCCCACATATTCATGCGCTATATGACACAACAAGGCATAATGATGACGGTAGAGGTATTTATAAGCCTCTTCATTTCCTCGTTTCAGTTGCTCTATGATAATTTGCTCCTCGATTTTCATCTGTTGTTGTAGCGTAAATTCAATTCATTCAAACAGTTTTCGATAATAGGTGGCTTTATCTGATATTTGTTTCCATTGTTCTATTCCATTAATAGAGGAAGAATGCACCTGCTCATAAAACGCGATTTCCTCATGAAGCGGGCGGAAATCGTTTTGCATCAGTGACAGATTCAGTGCTTTTTCGATTCGGGCAAAACCATACATCAGAGAATCCTGTGCTACTTGCTGAATTTTTATCATATAGGCAGAATCAGCTCGCAGGAAATCTCTTCGGGCGGTAAGCGTATCTCCCTTGTAATCTTCGAGTACGGCTTTCAGGTGCAGCAATTCGGACGACATGGAATCGCTCATACATCCATCCATTTCACGCAATAAGTCCAATACTTCCAACAGACGCCAGCTCTGCAACAAATAACAGTATTTCAACAAATAAGTCTGCTTGTCAGGACGTAAAGCCAATGCACTGTCCAGTTTCTGACGGATGAGTGAATCATGGATGCATACTTGCGGATGCAACTTGTCAATTGGCTGATTCCAAAATAAAGAATCACTTTGCATCAAGCTGTCAGCTTCGAGTACGAGTGTATGCACAGCCTGCTGAATATCAGATGCGCTATCCGATTTTTCATGCATACACGCAGAAACGATTCCAGCCAGACAACCAGCCATTAAAAAGAGTTTTGCATCCATAGTTCAAAGATTGGGTTTGCGCAAAGTTAATTTTTTTCATTTATACCAAACACAAAAATGCAAAAGAATCTAAACAAAAACAGAAATCTCCCTACGAAAAAAGTTATTCGCCAGTAACAAATTCTCTGTTTCACACTGTGGGATACAAAAACCACAGTGTGGGATATATATTTCACAGTGTGGGATACAAATCCCGCACTGTGAAACAGAGAATATAACAAGACAAAATGGAGTATTCACAGAAGCATCTGAAAACTATATCTAGTGAGATTCAGGTTATTTCTTCAGACTTCTTTTTACCACTGCCGGCACACCAGCCGCCAAAGAATCATCAGGAATATCTTTGGTTACGACACTGCCTGCTGCAATGATACAGCGATTGCCAATGGTTACTCCCGGACATACCACCACATTCCCGCCCAACCAGCAGTCCTCACCTATCGTAATGGGATAGGCGGTTTCCTTTTCTTCACGGCGCTCCACATAATCCATGGGATGCTGAGGAGTATAGAACTGACAATGGGGACCTATCAAAGTATGTTTTCCGATACGGATATAGCCTCCATCGAGCATGATACAGTCATAGTTCATAAACACATTTTCCCCTAAAATAATGCCTGTACCGTGGTCACAATGAAAAGGCGGACAGATGGTAGTGCTTTGCGGTATACCGGGAATCAGTTCTTCTATCACCTGACGGTAGTCTTCATCGTAGATGGTCATGGAACGCAAGCGGGCACAGACTTTCTTGGCGTGTACCAGACTGGCATGTATCTCAGGGTCGGAAAAATAATAGAGTTCCTGACTGCGCATTTTTTCGTATTCTGTTTTCATAGGCTTTAATTGCTAAAATTACCAGACTCAAAGGTAGAAGGATTTTTGTTTATCTGCAACGAGATTTGATACTCATTAATTTTACTACATATAGGTAAAAACAAGAAAAGCCCTGAAAATGCGAATACACACACTTCAAGGCTTATACTTATATGTTGAGAATCTTTTACAAGCTATAATATCTTTAGTAAAAACAAGATCGTACCCAAACACCACATGTCCATCCTATGTCTTTCTCTTTTCACAGGCAATCTGCCACCAAGCCGAGTTTCCAGCAGCTTGACATCGTACAGCTGTCTTCTCCTGCCCTGCTCTCTTACCTGCAGGAAAGGGGGATAAATACGGCACTGGCGAAAAGAGAATGCCGTGAGGCACACTTCACCAACAACGACAAACGGTATTTCGCCATTGCTTTTCCGAACATATCGGGCAGATATGAAATCCGCAACCGATATTTCAAGGGCTGCATCGCACCGAAAGAAATATCACATATCAGACAATCGGGAGAGCCGAGAAAAGCATGTTACGTTTTTGAGGGGTTCATGGACTACCTTTCCTTTCTGACACTAAAGCTTGAAAGCTGTCCGCAATCCCCCGATTTCGACAGACAGGACTACATGGTTCTGAACTCTGTTGCCAATGTTTCCAAGGCACTCTATCCGCTGGACAGCTATGAACGCATCCACTGTTTCCATGACAATGACCGTGCAGGAATGGAAGCCCTGCAGCAAATCAGAAATACGCACTGACAAATTAAAGAAGACAGCCACCACAGCAGCGACAGCCATAACAAGCGGAGTTGCTTCTCTTTTCGGAAGCGGAAAACTGAAAGAACTGGAACGTGCCAACGAAAAACTGCAAGACGAGGTTTCAAAACGGGACACCAATATTGAAAAATTGCAGAGCCAAATACAGCAGATGCAGAAACAGCATGATACGCAAATCCACAATCTCAGAGAAATGCACAGACAGGAACTTGACATGAAAGAAAAGGAACTGTCACAGCTCGCCAGAATCATAGACAAGGCTTTCAGGTGGTTCCCGATGTTCAGGGAAATGCTTCGCATGGAAAAGTTCTGTGCCATGCTGGGGTTCTCTAAAGAAATGACCGAAAGTCTTTTGGTCAAGAAAGAAGCCTTGAAATGCAGCGGTAAAATCTATTCGGAGCAGCACAGACGGAACTTTGATATAAAGGATGATATTTTAAGGGCGGAAAATGACCCTGACGATGAAAGCAGGCTGAGCCTGACAATAAACAGGAAGCCGATTGCCGACTGGTTCAGGGAGCAATGGCACAGGCTTAGATACGGAACAAGACTGTCGCAACAGGAAGAAAAGAAAAGTAGAGGAATTAAGATGTAACTTGATAGTTTGCGACTCTAGATTCCCGATTATCAATTAAATTGTGTATCTTGCCAATGGATTGAGGAAACTCTTTCCAAGACATGTTAGAATTAGAAGAAGCGTTATGCTGGTCGTGGTATCGGAAACCTGGGAAATTTCTTAAGACATACAAACGATGATGGCATAGTGGTTCTCACGCTATAGCGTGGGCTGCTATTGTTATATCTGTTTGTATGGGTTTTCCTAGGACCTCCGACACAGGTGAACGATTTGTGGTTCACGCTTCGTGCGTTAGGAATGACAATTAACCAATAAACATAGTTCATATGAACATTAAGCAATGCATCTATTTATTTGCCACAATCGCATTTTCACTCTCATCTTGTAGCGATGACAGCGGCATGGAAAATGATTTTGAGCCTAAGACTCATCTCTAGAAAAAAGGCAAAAATGAATATTATCTTCTTAAAAGTGAATATTGCCCTATTTGGATATCCCTCTATCTTTGCAGTTGATTATGAAAGTATTGATATGAAACAACTAATATTCATTTTTACCGTTACATGGGGTGCTGTAGTAGGCAGCCGTGCGCAAGAGGTGCTTACTTTGGATGATTGTCTTCGTTGGGGTATTGAAAATAACCTTTCTCTCCGGGGACAGCGCAATGAGATTCAAAAAAGCAAATATGCTATTTCTGAAAACCGTGCCAAGTTATTACCGCAAATTAATGGAGTGGCTAATTTTAACGACAACTTCGATCCTCCAGTGTCCGTAACAGATGGTTCTGCTTATGACAAACCTTATAATGTAACCCAGACGCTGCAGTATAATGCCGCAGCCGGATTGCAGCTTCAAATGCCACTCTATAATCAGACGGTTTATACCGCTCTTTCCATTTCGAAGGTATTGGATGAAATCAGCCGTCTGTCTTATGAAAAAGCGCGCGAGGACTTGATGATGCAGATTGCTAAGATGTACTATCTGGGACAGGCCACGGCCGAGCAGATAACGCTGGTTAAAGCCAATATTGCGCGTCTGGAGGAATTGCGTGACATTACGGTGGCTTTCTATGACAATGGCATGGCTATGGAGGTGGATGTGAAGCGTGTCAATATAAACCTGGAAAACTTGCAGGTACAGTATGACAATGCACAGGCCATGCTGGCTCAACAGCTGAATATGCTGAAATATGTGATGGATTATCCGGCAGAGAAAGATATAACGCTGGAACCGGTGAATGCTGAAACTATTGCTCCGATTGAATTGACCGGCTTGTCAGAAAATCTGTATGAGCTTCAGTTGCTTCAGTCGAAGAGCGACTTGGCAGAACGGCAGAAAAAGATGATTTCCCATGGATACATTCCTTCACTTACATTGACGGGCAACTGGATGTATACGGCTTATACGGATAAGCTTCATCATTGGTTTCATTCCGGACCCTCCAATCATTGGTATCGTTCTTATGGTTTAGGCTTGGCACTGCGTGTCCCTATTTTTGATGGATTGGATAAGAGGTATAAAATTCGCAAGGCGAAAATTGATCTGGAGAATATTCGTTTGGCGCAAGAGAATACGCGGAAGAATCTGGAGACACAATATGTCAACGCTACGAACGATTTGATGAATAACCAACGCAATTTCAAGAAACAAAAGGATAATTATCTTTTGGCGGAGGATGTCTATGAGGTAACATCTGACCGCTATCGGGAGGGTATTGCCTCCATGACAGAGGTTTTACAGGATGAAATGCGTATGAGTGAAGCGCAGAACAGCTATATCAGTGCGCATTATAACTATCGTGTAACTCACCTTTCTTTGCTGAAGTTGACTGGACGTGTAGAAAGTCTGCTGAAGTAAGTTCTCAATTATTTTATTCATAGTCAATGATCAGCTATCAATTTTAAACATATGGAAACAACAGATAAAAACAGTGCTGCAATGAGCACACATCACGAACAGGCTAAGAAATTGAGAAAATTGCGCACCCGCCAGCGTGTGGTAAGCCTGATTGGTATAGCTATTTTAGTTTGGGGAATTATTCAGGTTACTTTCTTGTTTCTGGATTATAAAAATACAGAATCCAGTAATGATGCTCAAATAGAGCAATATATCTCGCCGGTTAATCTGCGTGCTTCAGGTTATATCAAGAAAATCTATTTCACCGAACATCAGGAAGTGCACAAAGGTGATACGCTGTTGGTGCTGGATGACCGTGAATACAAGATCCGTGTGATGGAAACTGAGGCTGCCTTGAAGGATGCATTGGCCGGAGCTACTGTAATTGGTGCCACACTTCAGACGACACAAACTACAGCTTCGGTGTATGATGCTTCTATTTCTGAAATTGAAATTCGTCTGGCAAAATTGGAAAAAGACCGTCAGCGTTATGAAAATCTGGTGAAACGTAATGCTGCTACGCCCATACAGCTGGAGCAGATTGAAACTGAATATTCTGCTCTACAACGCAAACTGGAAGCTACGAAACGTCAGCGCAGTGCAGCCTTGTCCGGTGTGAATGAAGTTTCGCATCGTCGTGAAAATGTGGAAGCCGGTATTCAGCGTGCCACAGCGGCGTTGGAGATGGCCAAATTGAATCTGTCTTATACTGTAGTCGTGGCTCCGTGTGACGGTAAGCTGGGACGTCGGGCTTTAGAGGAAGGTCAATACATTACTGCCGGGCAGACCATTACATATATCTTGCCGGATACTCAGAAGTGGGTGATTGCCAATTACAAAGAGACTCAAGTGGAAAATCTGGCTATCGGTCAGGAAGTAAGGATAAAGGTGGATGCAGTAAGTAATAAAGAGTTTACGGGTAAGATTACTGCTATTTCCGGTGCAACTGGAGCCAAGTATTCTTTAGTTCCTACTGATAATTCTGCCGGTAATTTTGTAAAAATTCAACAGCGTATTCCGGTTCGCATTGATTTTATCAATCTTTCTGAAGAAGACAATGATCGCCTGGCTGCAGGTATGATGGTGGTTGTGAAAGCTAAAATCTGATGTTATGCCCTCTTATCCAAGAAATTATCCGTTCTACAATTGGGTGCCCAAGTGGTTGGGCATTCTGATATTGGTGTTGATGTTCATCCCCATTCTTACTGTGGGTGGTGTGTATTCTGTGAACAGTACTGAGATGATGAGCGGGCTGGGTATCATCTCAGAACATATCACTTTTACCAATTTTGCCACCTCCATCGGGATGGCTGCTTTTTGTCCGTTTTTATACCGGCTGGTGGTGATTCGAAGAGAAAAAATGATGTGTCTGGCCGGTTTTTCCATGATGTATGTGCTCAGCTATATTTGTGCCGAAACCGACAGTATCTTTTTGTTGGCTCTCTGTAGTGTGTTGATGGGTTTCCTTCGCATGGTACTGATGATGGTCAACCTGTTCACCTTAATCCTTTATGCAGGGCGCATTGAGGCCTATTTGAAAATTAAGCCGGGGCTGGAGCCGGTAGACGGTGAGGGCTGGGATAAGCTTGATATTGAACGAAGCATAGCGCAGCCTGGCATTTATCTGTTCTTTATGATATTAGGACAGCTGGGAACATCGCTGACTGCCTGGCTGGCTTATGAATATGAATGGCAGTATGTGTATTACTATATGATGGGGATGCTGTTGGTATGTATCCTGGTTATTTTCGTAACCATGCCATACCATCGCTTCCAAAACAAGCGTTTCCCCATTAATTTCCGTCAGTTTGGCAATGCTACCTTGTTCTGCATTCCGCTGGTGTGTTTTACATATGTCATGGTGTATGGAAAGGTGCTGGACTGGTGGGATGATCCTACTATCCGCATGGCTGCGATTACTGCAGTTCTTACGGGTGCTTTATTCTTTTATATGGAATCCACACACCGCAGTCCGTATTATCAGGTGGGCGTGCTGAAGTTGCGCACCATTCGTATGGGAGCATTGTTCTATTTTTTGCTAATGTTTCTCAATTCCAGCGCCATGTTTGTCAATGTGTTTGCCGGCATTGGCATGAAACTGGATAACTGGCAGAATGCTTCGCTGGGCAACTGGACCATGTTGGGCTATTTCATCGGGGGGATGATTACCATCTTTCTCAGCATGAAGAAGGTGCATTTCAAATATATCTTTGCAGGCGGATTTGTCATGTTGGGCTTGGCTGCTCTTTTTATGTATTTTGAGGTGCAGACGGATGGTCTGTATGAACGGATGAAATATCCGGTTATTATCCGTTCCACAGGCATGATGATGCTCTATTCGCTCATTCCCACTTATGCCACTCAGCGGATGCCTTATAAATTTCTGTCATCATGGATTTGTACCATGATTACCATCCGTATGGTCATTGCTCCCAGTTTGGGCGCGGCAGTATATACCAATGCCCTGCAGGAGCGTCAGCAGAACTATGTTACCCGTTATGCACAAGATATTGATTTGCTACATCCTGACGCTTCCGCTTCTTTTATGAGTACCGTACGTGGCATGAGTTATCAGGGAAAAAGTAAGGCTGAAGCAGTGAACATGGCAGCCATGTCCGTCAAGGGACGTGTTCAGATACAGGCCACTTTGGCTGCAGTCAAGGAAATGGCAGGCTGGACACTCTATGCCTGTCTGGCATGTGCAATATTTGTGCTGGTTGTGCCTTATTCTAAGAGAAAATTAGTATCTTAGTCGCTTGAAAGTGCCTAATGCACACGGACAAGCATGTATGAAGACAGTTCAAGAACGTATTACATTATTAGGAAAGGCTTTGTTTAGGCGAGATGACATATGCAGTTCGGAAGGAAGTATTTCCTCCTTCCCAATTCTCTTTCACACCCCATTTTTGGTCAGTGGGGTGGGAATAGTGATTTGTATGCAAGGTTTTTTTACTTTTGCCCTGAATCGTTGTGTGATGCGAGCATCTGCCGGAGAAACCTTGTTTATTCCTGATGGAGCGGAGTTTCGGGTTATGGAAGAGTCTTCTGATTTGGATGTGCATTTCCTGCTGTATCAGGTTGAACCTATCCGTGATATTTTAGGGAATCAGGTCGTATCTATGTACCTTTATTCTCAGTTAGTGCCCAAACCTTGTTATGTTTGGCAGACTGGCGAAGAGGATGAGTTACTCCGTTATATGATGCAGCTTGATGCTACCCTTCTTCAAAATGATACTTTCCGTCAGTATGAGCAGAAACTGTTGCTGCTGGCACTGACCCATCGGCTCTGTTCGCTCTATAATCGTAAGTTGATGAACAATCAGAATGCGATGGGACATCGTAATGAGGTGTTCTTAAAGCTTATTTCGCTGATTGAACAGTATTATATGCAGGAACGTGGAGTGGAGTTTTATGCCGATAAATTATGTCTCTCACCTAAATACCTTTCTGTCATATGCAAATCAATATGCGGATATACAGTAAAGGATTTGGTGTCTAAGTCCATTATACGGAAGAGTATTTCTCTTTTAAAAAATACACAGAAAAACATACAAGAAATTGCAGATATGTTCAATTTTCCTAATGCCTCTTTTTTTGGAACTTTCTTCAAAAAGCAAATGGGCATGTCTCCTGGACAATATCGCAAGAACATCGCTTTTTAATTCGCCTTCATTATGGCTAAGATCTGTATAAAAAAAGCAACTACTAAGTGCGAAATGGATGATTTCGTACGACTTCACCGCAAGTTATATGAGACAGCCTCTTTCTATATTAACTAACAACACGATCACAACTAAAACATAAAACTAAAAATTTTCTTTTGAGAAGTCTTAAATCGTTCAATTTCCAAAGAGAGCGATTTCTTTAATTGAACAGCCATAAAGCCCAGAAAAGGCAGATTTGTTTCTTCTTCCTGTGATTGACGTAAGGCAGAAATATACTCTTCCCTATCTTCCTTAAATATCTTAGTCGGAAAAAGGTTGTAGCAGAACTGAATATAATTCATCAGTAGGCGGGCGGTTCTTCCGTTGCCATCGACCCACGGATGAATGGTCACTAAGTTAAGATGGGCATTGAAACTTAGTTCGTATTGTTCCCGAAATGTTCCCACTGCCTTCTGTTTTTCCTGTAATAAAGCGCAAAGTTCCTCTACTTTGGCAGGGACTTTCTGATAACTCATATAAGAACGTCCATCAATACCAGCCGTCACGCCACACAAGCGAAATTCACCTTTGGAAGAATCAAAAGAGCCACCCATAACGTTATAAATACTGCCTGTCGTACGCATCAATGTCGAATTCAACTTTTGCAAGAATGCTGAATTAATTGGTTTCTTACTTTTGGCTTCCTCTTTGGCAAGCTCATATGCCTTCTTTAAGTCCTCATTCATCAAATGATACACCAAAGGTTTCCCTTTAGCTGTCAACCCCTCATCGAAAAGCATTTGTGCCTCCGCTTCGGTGAGTGTAGAACCCTCAATTGCTGTAGAATGGGTAATAAGAGAATAGAGGTAGTACTTTTCATAGTCCACCGCTTCACTAATACCAAGTTGCTGAAATTGTTGGTACAACTGTTCAATCTCCTGCCAAACACCTTGTTCCATTGACTTTTATTTAATTGGATTTATCTCTTTTCAAAGGTAGTGTATTTGTATTGCGTAGCCAAAGAAAATAATGACTTACTACTATATTTTTGCGCCTGTGGGGAAAATGTGGGGAGAAATCAGGCAAACAAAAAGGCTAAGCGATTGACAATTAATCACTTAACCTTTCATTCAGTACCCAGACCCGGTACAAGCCATAGAAATCATAGGAAAACAAAAGAATTTATTTTCCTTATTATCAATTATTTGCATATTTCCTGTTTTCTCCATTTTTGCCCTATTTTGCCCGTTTTCTGTTATTCAGTACACTTTTAGTACACTTTGAAATCTCATTTTCTTTTGTACCTTTGCAATATCGGAAAACAAAAGAAAATCAACTATTTAGTGTAATTACCCGGTTACGGTACCTAAATCGGGATAAAACCTCTAAACAATGGCAAAGTTAGAAAATAAAACGAAAGAGAACCCCAAGTTGGAGCAAAATAAGCTCTCGGACGGTAGAATAAGCCTTTACTTAGAGTATTATTTAGGTAGAGAGGAAAAGCCCGTATTGGATGAAAACGGTAATCAGGTGTATTACGATAGTGGGAAAATGCAAGGCAAACCCAAGTTTGCAGTAAAGCATAACAGGCGAAAAGAAAACCTTAGCCTGTATCTGATAGACAAACCCCGTACTCCTGCGGAACGGCAACAGAACAAGGAAACTTTGGAACTCGCCATGCGCATACGTGCAGAGCGTGAACAGGAGTTTAAAGAAAGCATGTTGGGTTACCGCTTAAAGAAAGACAGGGCTGTTAATTTCTTGGACTACTTTCAAGCCTATATCAACAGCTATACCAAGAAAGATATTCGCATGGTGCAAATTGCGCTGAGCCGTTTCAAAGACTTCTTAAAAGAAAAGTACCCCATGAATGAGTGTAGCATTAAACCGGAACTCATCACCAAAGAAATGATGGAACAGTTTGTAGCTTATCTGCAATCCCGAAGCGTTGGCGAAGGTGCTAAAAGCATTTACCAGCGTTTCAAGAAAGTCATTCGCTATGCAATAGAGCATGATGTAATGCTGAAAGACCCTTGTAAAGATGTCACCTGCAAAGTAGATAGCCAGATGCTTCGGAAAGATGTGCTTTCGCCCGAAGAAATACAAAAGCTGATGGCGTGTCATTATGACAACGAAAACCCCACAATCAGACGAGCGTTTATCTTCTGTCTGTATTGCGGTCTGCGCTTCTGCGATGTAAAAGACCTTACCTATAGGAATGTGGATTACGCAAATCGGTTATTGAAGTTTGAACAAAGTAAAACAAAGGGACATTCTGCCAGTAGCGGTGTAGTTATTCCCTTGAATGATGGTCTATTATCCATTATTGGCGAAGCTCCGGCAGACAAGAACTGTTTGATATTCGATTTACCTACATACGAAAGCTGCTGCAAATCGGTTAAGCGTTGGGTAAAAAGAGCCGGAATAGACAAGCATATAAGCTGGCATTGCGCTCGACATTCATTTGCCGTGAATATTCTGAACAATGGGGCAAATATCAAAACCGTAGCCAGCCTTTTAGGACATAGCGGATTAAAGCATACGGAGAAGTACACCCGTGCGGTGGATAAATTAAAAGAGGAAGCAATAAACAGCTTGCCCGAACTAAAGTTTTAACCATAAAAGACCTATCTTTGTAACTATGGACTTTGAATCATTAGTAAAACATATCAGCACGATACAGAACACGTTGCAGGCACAAGCCGCACACGCTGTAAACCTTGCCCTTACTTCCCGTAACTGGCTTATGGGTTGCTATATCGTGGAGTTTGAACAAAATGGGGAAGACCGTGCCGCATACGGAGAACAGCTTTTGAAGAAATTGGAACAACGGCTGAATACAAAAGGACTAAATGAACGTAGATTCCGTGAATTTAGACGGCTGTATCTTGTTTATCCACAGCTAAAAGAACCTATTGCACAGTATATTACATCGCAAATTCAAATTCGGCAGTCATTGACCGCCGAATTCACCGAACCAATTCGGCGGTTGGTGACCGCCGAATCTGAAAATGGCGTTTGGAAACTATCAACAGAACACCCACAAACCGAAACATGGATGATTCCGGCTGATAGATTATTCAACAGATTATCTTCCACCCATTTAAATACCATATCGGGAATTGAAAACCCGGTAAAACGTGCTTTCTATGAAATGGAAACTATTCGTGGCTGCTGGTCTGTAAAGGAGTTGGAACGACAAATAGCATCTTTATATTACGAGCGTAGCGGACTCTCCAAAAACAAAGAAGCCCTCTCCGCTTTAGTCCAGCAACAAGCAACCCTATTACAACCTAAAGATGTTATCAACACCCCTGTTAGTTTAGAGTTCTTAGGATTGAATGAACGAGCCTTAGTAACAGAAAACGACTTAGAGCAATCCATTCTTGACAACCTGCAACGCTTCCTGCTGGAAATGGGGCATGGCTTCTGCTTTGAAGCCCGACAAAAACGTATTTTGATAGACGAAGATTATTTCTTTGCCGACCTTGTGTTCTATCACCGCATCTTGAAGTGCCACGTTATCGTGGAATTGAAGATAGACAAGTTCCGCCATGAGTATGCTTCACAACTCAATATGTATCTGAACTATTTCAAGGCGGAAGTGATGCAGCCGGATGATAATCCGCCTATCGGTATTCTGCTTTGCACAGAAAAGGGAGATACATTGGTTAAGTATGCCACTGCCGGATTAGACCCGAATATCTTCGTACAAAAATACATGATAGAACTTCCAAGTGAGGAAGAAATAAAAGAGTTCATTTCTTCCTCAAACTATTAAGGATAAATCAAGACTGAAAAAGATTGCTAAAAACGATACTGGCGAAAAAGGTAATACTATTTCTTTTTTCGCCAGCACACGTATTTTGCTGTCAATAGAAATAGGTTTAGTTCGTTTTGGCTATATAGACAAAAGGATAAACTAAACGTAGTTTTGCACCACTTATTTCTTTTACCTATATCACATATCAACATCGTGGTTCTCTTTTCATCCCACCTTGCTAAAAATAGTCAAATTCCTTTTTAAACTATGAATGCAACAATATTATCCCTTTCTGTTTTCGTATTTTTGTAGAAAGAGCAAAAACATTGATAATGGATAATATAATAAGAAAGATACAAGAACTCTATCCTGTTTCGCATGATTCATTGCACCTGCTAAAGTACTGTTTCAAACAACATACTTTTCCGGCTAAAACTATCATCATACAAGCTGGTCGTTTTGATAATCAGGTTTATTTTATAGAAAAAGGTATAACACGTTCATTTATCCTGCATAATGGAAAAGAAATAACAACATGGTTTTCTATGGAAGGCGATGCAACTTGTGGTTCATGGGATTTATATCGGCACAAAGCAGGATTTGAATATGTAGAAACCTTAGAAGAAACTTTAACCTACTCCATTTCTATAGACAAGTTGAATGATTTATATAAATCCCGTATTGACATTGCCAATTGGATGAGAGTGTTACAGCAAGAAAATTTTCTACTTTTACAGGACATTCATATTTCCCGGCTGAACTTGTCTGCCCAAGAACGTTATGAAAAGTTGATAAAAGAATATCCCAGCATTTTCCACCGAGTGACTTTAGGACATATTGCCTCTTTTTTAGGAATAACACAACCTTCTCTTAGCAGAATCCGGTCAAGCCGATGATTTTTTAACATAGGACAAAAATAGATAATTTTATTTTCCATACATTTGTAAATTAATATAACGATACTAACATTCACTATATGAATAAAATAGTACAACCACAATGGCTTGAATGGGCAAAAGAACTACAATTCATTGCCCAAGGGGGATTGACATACTCCAAAGATGTATTTGATATAGAACGCTTTGAACGCATTAGAGAAATTGCAGCAGAAATGCTTAGTCTGCAAAGTGAAATACCCATAGAAAAGGTAAAGAATCTGTTTTGCAATGAAACAGGATTTCAAACTCCTAAATTAGATACACGAGCTGCTATATTCAAAGATGATAAAATACTGCTTGTGAAAGAGAAAAATGGAACTTGGTCTTTACCCGGTGGTTGGGTCGATATAAATCAGAGTATCAAGACTAATACAGAAAAAGAAGTAAAAGAAGAAGCAGGATTAAATGTAAAAGCTATCCGGATAATAGCTATACAAGATAGAAATTTGCATAATATTCCCCCCTATGCCTACAATGTTTGTAAAGTTTTTGTTCTTTGTGAGATTGAAAGCGGATATTTCCGACCCAATATTGAAACGGATGAGAGTGCTTATTTCGGATTGAAAGAATTACCTATTCTTGCAAAAGAGAAAAATAACGAAGAACAAATTAAAATGTGCTTTTCAGCTTACTACGATAGAAACTGGCAAGTATTATTTGACTAATAAATCAAACACATGAAATATAAACATATCGTATTCGACATAGACGGTACATTGATAGATACGGAATATGCAGTCATCAACTCTTTAATAAAAACAATTACAGAAATAACAGGACGCACACCTCAATATGAAAGTCTGAAATTTGCTTTAGGCATTACCGGAAGAAATGCGTTGGAATTACTCAAAATACCCGACATAGAAGATGCATTGAAACGATGGGATAGGAATATGAAATTGCTCCAGCACACTATTCAACCTTTTCAAGGTATCAAAGAATGCTTGCAATCCCTTTTATCAAGAGGCTATATTTTAGGCATTGTAACCTCCAAAACATATCAAGAATATTATTCTGATTTTGAGCCATTAGGGTTAGCGGACTATTTTTCCACAATTGTATGTGCCGATGATACTGATGAACATAAACCCCAAGCAGCACCCTTAGCAGCATATTTGGCTAAAGCCCATGCAAGTCCCGAAAACGCTCTCTATATCGGTGATAGTATTTATGATATTCAATGTGCTAACAATGCCGGTGTTGATTCCGGATTGGTTTTATGGAGCAATAATGTATGTAATCCTATACGTGCAGACTATTATTTTAAAGTACCCAATGATATAAACAAAGTTCTATTAAAATATGAATCGCATAATTACTAAATTAAAAATAGTAAAAGAAGAAAACTGACTGCTTGTTTAAAATAAGCAACAAAACCCTGCAATCTACCGGACTATCGGTGCACTACCTTACTTCATAATCAGCGAAAAAATGTATTACAAATTTTCCGATGTCTGAGAGTTCATTAAAGAATGATTCAGCGCAACTACATTTCGAAAATTCGAGAAAGAATACTGCACGAAGGGAAAAAATGAATTTGAAAAAAGCCGAAGCGTTGAACATAGTTCATAACTCCGGCTTTACTTCGTTTATGGTTTACCCAATTTATCAGCTTCCTTTCTCAACTGCTCAGCTTGTTCATTAAGCAATCTTGCTCGCTCCAACGCTTCCGCCTGTTTCTTGCTGCGATATTCAAAATCTATCACAGAATCTGTCAAACTTTGGATGAAATCGTTATCCCTCTGCCAGTTGAATTTGGTTTCCAGTATATCAAGGACTTCTCCATTTGCCCAACCCCGCATCAGCAAAAAGCGGTATTTCATATCGTTATCCTGTAACTGCTGCATCCGTGTAGCCAAACGGATATTCAACCATATGGAAGCGGAACAAAGAACCAGCACTGCCGAAAAAATAAACAATCCCGGACGGATCCAAGAAGTAACCTTGTTATAAATCCGTTGATAGAACGGCAAGGGGGCAACTTCCTCTTTATCCGTCTTGTAGGAATTCAAGGTATCAACCATTATTTTAAAATTACGATAGATTTCCAAAGATATTCTCTTGGTGTCCTTGATATGCTGCTGCTGACCTTGCATCTTGTTCCGTACATCGTCAAGCTGACTTTGGATAGTCTGCAACTTCTCCATAGGAACAGCCGGGTTACTGTGCAGTCTCGACAATGCCTGTTCAATCGCTCCCAACCGTTCGAGAGTTTCCTCCCGGCTGGCTGGCATTACCTGCGCTTCCAGCTTCTCTTTCATTTCTGTAACCATAGAGAGAAGCCCCTCTAAAATCAAATTGTCTTCCATATCTTTACAGTTTTAGTTGTTTTTTCTTTTTCTTCTTCTTTCTCAAATTCAAGTTCGGTTCTTCATCCATCGGGTACGGTGATGCAGAAAACAGACCGAGCGAACCGCTTATAAACGGACTTTCAGCATTGCTCCGTGTGGGTATTTGTTCCCGGATGGATGCGAAAGTTGTTTGCTGTTGGCTTTCGGTAACATTCATTCCTGCATCTCCGAAATATCTATCCAGTTTGGAGAAACTGAAACTGCGGTCTATCTCCGAACCCTTGAACGTGTATTCTCCTTTGGAAAAGGATATACCCTGTATTTCATCGGTCTGTCCCTTTCGTTTGAATTGGATAGTGATACCCTTTTCCGCTAACCTTTGCTGCAACTGCTGCCAATTGCGGGATTTGCCGATTTCATTTTTAACAGCCATGTAAATCTCGTATTTCGACTTGTCCGGCTCTTTCAATCGGTGCTGTTTCACCTGCTCTTTCCCCTTGGCGAAATAAAGCCCGTGTTTGGCTTTCAGCTTCTTGCATACCTGTTCGTTACGGTACATATCGTTCCTGTCTGAAATAGTCTTGCCGTTGTTGTCTATACGATTGAACACGATATGCACGTGTGGATGCTCCCGGTCTTGATGGCGCACGATGATGTACTGCGTATCGGTGATTTTCATTTCACGCATATACTCCTGCGCAAGCTGTATCATCTTCTCATCCGTCAGTTTGGGTGCGTCCACCGCCGAATAACTTAACGCAATGTGTCCGACAGGCTTCTTTAAGTCGGGATTCATCCCGGTCTGCATACAGAAGCTGCGGATTATATCGCTCCGGCTCTCTGTCAGAACTCCGTCCGCATGAAGCAAAACCGCCTGCTCCTTGCCAAGCACATAGTTCACACAGCCCTTAAAACCGCTTCCCTTTTTTATTTTTCCAATCATTCGACAAATGATTTATGATTTCAACAATCCTATTTTTGAGCTTCACCAGTTCCACCGCCACCAATGCGAAACCTCCGGCATTTGCCCGATGCGCCAGCTGATTGATATTGTTGGCTTCCCCTACCAGCTTGCGGATAGCATCTGCATCCTGCCTGCTCAGCCGGGGTATGACCTCTGCCGAAATAACTGCTTGCCGAACATATTCACTGATGCGCAACCCGGCTTCCCCAGCTCGCTTCCTGATGGCGTAATACTGCAACTCGGTCAGCTTCGTACTGACTACCTTTTTCTGCTTTTCCGTCCGTTTCTTTGCCGGGCGACCGCCTGGCTTGTCCTGTATCTTTTTCATGCCTTTTTACTTTTTGATGGTGTCTTAGAAATTGCGACCAACGGGAGCGATTTCCTTTGCGGTGAGCAAAGCAAGGTGGTTTCGGTCTACCGAAACATAACCTTGCTCTCCCTATGAAACCGCCAGCCGCTGGCAATCCTGCCGGATTAAATGCCCCTGCCCTTCTTTTGTCTTGGGGCGGCACGTTGTCCGGTTTTCTGCTTTATTTCCTGTACTTGGCTGGCTGCGTTTTTCTGTTCCTGCTTCCTGCCGCACAGGTAATCGTTCAAGTCCGAATATCCTCTGTAATTGTGCGAGAAGTCACGCACACGGTAGGAGTATTCCAATTCGATAGCCCGTGTAGCCTTATACCCCGCCTCGTCATTGTCAAGCATACAGTGGATGCGTTCATACAGGTATAGCACATCAATGGCTTTCGGCACATTGACAGTCGAGTTAAGAATAACATAGTCCTGCCTGTCAAGGTCAGGCATGGTCGGACAGTTCTTCATGCGGAGCGTAAGGAAAGAGAGATAGTCCATGAATCCCTCGAATACCAGACACTTCTCTCTCGGCTCTCCCTGCTGCCGTATATGGGTGATGTCTTTCGGGGCAATGCAGCCCTTGAAAAAGGAATTGCGAACCTCGTAACCTCCTGCCATGTTCGGGAACCCGATAGCAAAGAATGGCTTCCCGTTATTGGTAAAATGAAGTTCCTTACATTCTCTTTTTGCCAGCTCAATATTGATACCCCGTCCCTGCAAATAACGGAGCAATGCCGGATGAGTTAAGTCCCGGACTTCCAAATGTTGGAAACTTGGTTCTGTCCTACACTGGGAAAAAGAAAAACTGACTGGGCGAACATTCGGGGTCTGCTCTTCTATCCTCTTTAAAAGGTAGGGCAGGCTGTCGGAAAAGTAAAGTTCCTTTGCCAGGGCGATGATGTTGCCGCCTTTCCCTGCACCAAAGTCATACCAAAGGTTGCGGTCTGTATTTACCTTAAAGGACGCTTCGTGTTCCTCTCTCAGTGGTGATTTATACCATAAGCCGTTACCCTGCTGCTTGACGGGCGAATAACCTAAACTATGCAGATAGTCTGCAATGGGTATTTGTTTCACATCTTCGATGTTCATAACATTTTCTTTTTGGGGATAAAAAAATAGTTGAAAAGTGCGCCAGTCCTGTTTAGTCCGTCATATATATACCCGTACCATACTAAACCTGCCTGCTGTTGATACCGGGAGACAGACAGTCCGTTCCACTTATATATACACCCGGACTAAACCAAACCGACTTTTAATAATGAAAATCGGGATTGTAGCGATAGCCCTTGCCCTCTTTTACAATCATGCGCTTGTTCACAAGGAACTTGTTAAGCGACACAAGGACATTGCGTCCACGCTCGTAGCCGATACTTGCGTAACCTTGTTTTAATGCCGCTATCACATTGGAATAGCCTTGTACAACCTGCTTGCCGAAACCGTTCTCCAATGCTTCCCGGTGCTGCTGTTCCGTCAGCTCTGTAAGCGGAAAGCTCCTGTCCTGCTTGGTTTGCTGGAATACATAACCGTCCATGACTTCAGGCAAAGCGTTGTCATTAATGCGAAATGCGAACGGATCAAACTCCCGGTCACGGATGTGCATCGCCTTTACTTCACTTATATTGCCGTCCTGCGTGCTTTTCGTTATTTGCAGGACGGTTTCAGCTTTGTTGTTCAGCTCTGTACCGATATGTCCTCTTGTGTTATCATCCCCCTTGTTCAAATGCAGTACGGTGTGAATATGCAGATTATACCCACTTGACCAGCGCATCAAAAGGTTGATTAGGTCAGTCGATTCGCTCGGACTATTGATGTCGTACATCAAATCACGGATTCCGTCAATGATGAGCAGCCCCACATCGGGCATATTCTCTAACATATAGCCAATTATCTGCTTACGTTTGTCGGGGGTCTGCTCCCTTAACACAATGAAAACAAAATCGTCCACATCCTTATCGGTCGGCAGTCCAGCAAGGCGCAAAATACGTTCCATGACCTTATGGCAATGGTACTTGCTCTGCTCGGTATCAACATAGAGAATTTTGCGCTTGTTCGGTGGCAAATATGCCGAATACTTCAGAACCTCGTCATTCTTCAATGCAGCCGCAACAATGGCGGAAATGTTGAATGTCTTTTTGCTCTTGGCTTTGCCTGTGGATGCGCTGAAATTGCCCAACGTGCCGATAGTAGAGCCGTTCACCCAAAGAATTTCGGGCGGTACTTCATAAGTGTCCGTCACTTTTAGACGGATGGTTTTCCAGAGGGCTGCAAAATCCTCTTTCGTCATGGCTGTGCCTTGTCCGATTTCCTCTTTCTTCTTGTTTTCCATAGCCATTATTTCTTTAGAGGACGGTTAAGGATATACTTTTGCGCTTCCTGCTCTATCTGCGCCTGCGTCTTCACCGGGTTCTGACGCAACCATGCTTCCAGCTCAGCTTTTTCAAAATAAAGCATTTTGCCCTGCGGCTTGTAATGGGGTATCAAGTTACCTGAAGTCAGCTTGTACAGGTAACTTTTAGAAAGGTTCAAGAACCTGCTCGCTTCATCGAAGCTAAGCACGTTCTTTGAAAGGAACAACATCTTTTCGAGTTCGGAAACTCTTAACTCCAAGTCTTTTTCCATATCGTTTGGGATTTTAGGTGAAACAATATGAAGGTGCGCACCCTCGTCTTTTGTGTTAACGGGAGCAAAGTTAAGAGGTTGAAAATGAAGTCTAATTGACCTTTGTTTGAGCGTTCAATCTATGCTCAACCTTTTTGCAGTTATTTGATGTATTTGTCTATGATTTCATATCCTTTCGGATAGATGTTCTTCGCCTGGTCTGTCGCACTCGACAAGTCAGTACGTGTAAGCGGTTCTCCTTTTATCTTCTTCAATATCAACTTGTTGTTTGCTATAACTGACTGCCACTCATAAACGATGTAGTTATAACAGCTGAGTTGCATCATTAGATAAGCCAACAGACGGGTATTATTAACTTTCAATACACCGTCCAACTTACAGTTGAAAAAATCGGTAAGTATTTTGGTGCTGACAGTAGTAGTAAACACATTCGCTTCGTTTACACATTCAGTCAAAAGTTTGATTTCACGGGCTTTCAAGGTAGATTTGAAAGGATTGTTTTTGCCCACAATCTTGGTTTGAGAAACATCGATGCTGTCATCTTTCTCTTTTGACAAAGATTGTTCTTGAATGACAACCGAGATTATATGGTATTTTCTCTCCTGTTCTTGCAGAAAGTACAAATACCTGGAAAGTACCACAAGGCTAACGATGATAGAAAAATAGGGAAGCCGTTCATCATAGCAAGACGGATTATGCAAATATGCATCCATATCAAAATCAGAACAACGGAAAGCGATGTACTTTTTCCTCTCATCAGAAGTCAAGTCCTCAAAATAACCGCTTTCCCACAAAAAATCGGGAATATCCATATCCTGTACAATGTCACGCACGACACGGTATTTTTGCTGAATGGCTACTATATTTTCGGTAACACGGAAAATTTCCTGCCGCAAATAATCCTTTATCTGAGCCTTTGTCAGATATTCACGCTTTAAAAATAGTGCATCAACTTTAGTTTTATAGTCATGCGCTACGCAACTATCTAAGATCTTCTGTATCGCTCTGAAATTGGCTTCTATATGATTTTCCATAACTGTACCTTATATAATTTTGTTCTCAGATACAAATATAAGGTAGAAATCGCATTTTCCGAGAAAACATCAACAAGAATAAGACAGAAAAGAGAGTATAATAGTTAAGAAATCATAAACATAAAAGGATGAAAACCACAAAAGTATACTCTATTCTTGTTTTTGTCGCTCAGTACACATTTAGTACGCCTTATAGAAAGAGAAAACCCTGATAATCAGTCGATTATCAGGGTTTATTAGTACCCAGACCCGGGGTCGAACCGGGATGGATGTTACTCCACTGGTGTTTGAGACCAGCGCGTCTACCGATTCCGCCATCTGGGCATCATTTCTGATTGCGAGTGCAAAGGTACACATATTTTTCAATAGTGCAAGGAATACGAACAAAAAAGTTGAAAAAAAGTTTTCTAACACTATTTAGAATCCTTTTCGAGCGTTTCTTGCAAAATAAGCCCTATCTTAGCATCAAACTTTAATGCCAGTATCAACCATGAACAGTAAAAATTTTTATTGCATCATCATGGCCGGAGGAACCGGGCGTCGGTTCTGGCCATACAGCCGGAAAGCCTTACCCAAACAATTTCTAGACTTTTTCGGAACTGGCCAGACACTCTTGCAGCAAACTTACGAAAGATATAAGCAGATTCTTCCTGCAGAGAATATTTTCATTACGACCAACCAACATTACAGGGAACTGGTACTGAACTCGCTTCCCGGTTTCAGCGAATCTAACCTGATTGTGGAAGAGGAACACCGGAATACGGCACCTGCCATTGCATACGCATCGTATGTCATTCAAAAAATCAATCCGGATGCCAGCATCGTGGTAGCTCCTTCCGATCACCTGATTCTAAAAATGGATGAGTTCAAACGGGATATTCTGAAATCGCTGGAATTTGCATCCCATTCAGACAAACTCCTGACATTGGGTATTAAACCCAGCTATCCGGAAACGGGCTATGGATATATCCAAGTTTCGGAAGAAAAAGAAGAAGATTTTTACAAAGTCAAGACATTCATTGAGAAGCCGTTACGGGAGTTTGCCGAGGTATTTGTGCAAAGTAATGAGTTCTATTGGAATTCCGGTATCTTTGTATGGCACGTCAAAACAATAATGAAGGCATTCCATGAAATGATGGCGGAGGTATGTCCGCAAGTGGAATGTGACATGCCGAAATTCAGTACTTGCCCCAACAGTTCCATCGATTATAGCATCATGGAAAAGGCTGACAATGTATATGTACTGCTTTGTGATTTCGGGTGGGCAGACATAGGCACATGGAACGCATTGTACGATGCTTCTCCCAAAGATGAAAATCAGAATGTGACGACGCACAGTAATGCGTTGCTATATAACTGCAAGGACAATATCATCATGACTCCCAAAGATAAATTAGTGGTTGTACAAGACTTGAAAGGATATCTGGTGGCAGAACAGGGGAATGCCCTGCTTATCTGCAAAAAGGATGATCAGAATGCCATCCGGAAGTTTGTCAACGATGCAGAAATGAAGTTTGGTGAGTTGTATTCATGAGTCACAATAAACCTTCTCACACATAAAAGAATGGCTTGTCTCTCTGGTGGAAAGACAAGCCATTCTTTTTATAGCAACTCAACTTAATACTCAAAGGTAATTCCTAACGTAGGGAGTAACGTGCCACTCTCCTGCCGGATGAATTTCATGACATATCGCTGCTCGCTCAGCGGTGCAGAAGGATTCTCAATCTGTCCCGTACTCATCAGGGCATCGGGCTGACGCAGCTTGCTGGCTGTAATGTTCTGGATGTCGAGATAAAATCCTAACATACATTTTTTCAGATAGAAGGTTTTATCTACCCGTACATCCAGTTGTCCGAAAACCGGCAAACGCTCCTGATTATAGCGGCTATAATCATAGTAAGCACGTCCCTGCACATTCCAAGCTTCCACCAGCGAAGATTTTTCCACATCGTAAGGCGTATAAGGAGAGCCACCTATGCAACTGACTTTAGCTCCTAAACTCCAATGTTTGGGAAAGTTATAGGTTCCGCTCATATTCAGAATAAAACGGTTATCCCAGGCGGAAGGTACGTAGCTTCCTTGCTCGCCATCCTTAAATTCACTCTTGAAAATGGTCAGTGAGGAAGAGAGATTCAGCTTTTGGGTCAGCAGCCACTTGAACATCAGTTCCACCCCGTACGAGCGACCTTTTGCTTCAGAAGATAGTGCTTCATTGCCAATGGTTCCATAATCATTTCCTTTGCAGTAGAGTGGTATCTGGTCGGACAAGGAGAAAGGCATGTGCCCGTATAATTTATAGAAGCCTTCCGCTGACAGCTCCATATTTTCATTGGGTGTCCATGACAATTCCAGACTTTCCTGTGACACAGAAATGTAATCCAAGTGACGGTTAACATACTCCCCTTCTTCACCTTTGAAGCCTAAGGCGGTATAAGAAGGAAGCTGATAATACAGTCCCACATGACCGCTCAGAGTAAGCCCCTCAATCAACTGGTAAGATACTGACAAACGGGGGGAAAGCTGACGCCACAATTCCTTCATTTTATCGCTATAGTTATTTCCGCCGGTACGTACGCCCATGGAAGCTGTAAAACTTTTGTCGGGAGCAGCATAGTCGACTGAGGCAAACATTCCCCAACGCCAGAGAGATAAATCGGTATGGTAATCATATTCCCGCAAGGCATTGGCAAAGACCTTGCGATATTCATTGCTTTTGTAACGAGAGTAATTCAGGTCGAACCCGGCTTTTACTTTCCACACGCTCCATGAAGAGGTGTTTTCCATACGCAATTTGGTTTCCTGCTCAATAGAGCCCAGCCGCAGCGTCAGATTTTCTTCACTGCTTTCGTCATTGTCGCGATATTTTACATTCCGGTTGTTCAGATAGCTTTGACTTAATACGATTGACTGCACATGCCGCTGGGAATAATGACGATACACACCTCCTACGGTATAGGTTTCCTGATTGATTTCGGGAAGGTAACTGAGCATATATTCGGCATCTTCTCCTTCAATCCCCAAATTGAGTTTCATGCGGTCAATTCCTCCAAGACCAAGCAAAGTCAGTTCGTTGTGGCTGTCAAAACGAGTTTCAATTTTAAAGGAAGCATCGGTATAAGCCGGAAGGAAAGGCAGGCCCAAGATTTTAAACAATGCCTGCAAATAAGACTGGCGTACCGACACCAAATAAGAAGTCTTGTTGCCAATATGTCCATTGGAACTGAGTGAAACCTCTGAGGCACCTAAAGTTGCTTTCAGGGAATTGCGCTCCATGTCTCCATCGCGCAGACTGAAGTCGAGTACACTACTCAACGCATTACCTTTGTCGGCAGGAAATGCCCCGCTGTAAAACTTCACACTACGAATCAAATCGGCATCAATCAGTCCGACAGGACCTCCGGAAGCTCCTTGTGTACTGAAGTGATTGATATTCGGAATTTCTACCCCATCCAGGTAGAAACGGTTTTCGGAAGGACCACCTCCCCGCACAATCAGGTCATTGCGATAGCCTATAGGAGAAAAGGCTACCCCCGGATAGTTCTGTACAACTTTTGAAATATCCCGGTTGGCACCCGGAGCTTTTTCAATCTCCTGCAAACCAATCACCCGAAGGCTGACAGGACTCTCCGGTACTTTCTGAAAAGGAGAAGCTGCCACAACCACCTCATTCAACGACGCATTTTCTTCCTCCAGTTCAATCTGTACATAAGGTGTCACGTGGTTCACCCGATATTCCGGAGTCAGCTCCGTTTTATACCCAAGGAAAGAAGCTTGCAGACGGTAAATACCCGGTGGCACCTGAGTGATGAGAAAATTTCCATTGGCATCGGTAGAAGCCCCGATACCCAATCCCACTACAAGCACATTCACAAACTCCAACGGCTGACGGGTGGACTTGTCAATCACCACTCCTTTTATCTGATATTCGGCTGCAAAAACATTCCAGCACAGACAGCAAAGAAGAATAAAGAAAGAAATTCGTCTAATACGCATAGGCTACAATTCTTAAAAAAACAGGCATGGTTTTCATGGAATCTGTCCAACTGAAAACCACGCCTGAAAATACGAGGAATCCTTTATATCAAAGGTATTTTTGAGAAGAAAATTATTTGCTTTCAGCTTTCCAAGCAGAATTTATTGCATTGGCAATTTCAATGAATTCTTCCTGAGAAAGTTTAAGTTTTGGATTAGAGAACAACATGTCCGATTCATTCTGGATAGGAATCAGGTGAATGTGTGCATGAGGAACTTCCAGACCAATCACAGCCTCACCTACTTTCTTGCAAGGGAAAGCTTTCTGGATAGCCAGCGCCACATGCTTGGCAAACACATGCATCTGAGCCAGCTCCTCATCGCTTAAATCGTAGATATAATCTACTTCCCGTTTGGGAACTACCAGCGTATGTCCTTTCACCAAAGGATTGATGTCAAGAAACGCATAAAAATTGGCATCTTCGGCTACCTTGTAGCTCGGAATTTCGCCTGCAATGATTTTACTGAATATTGTTGCCATATTGTTAAGATATTAAATAAGGCAAGCCCGCCAAAGCGGACCTGCCTTATACATTAAAATGATATACCCATAATTTCCAAAGAGATCTTTCCCTGTGGAATAGTGATTTCTGCTACATCGCCTACCTTCTTTCCTAACAAGCCCTGCGCAATCGGTGTATTCACTGAAATCTTACCCTGCTTCAGGTTTGCTTCACTTTCTGATACGATAGTGTAAGCCATCTTCATGCCTGTTTTCACATTTTTCAGTTCCACACGGCTCAGAATCTGCACAGTGTCAGTCTTCAGTTTAGATGTATCAATAATCTTGGCATCACCGATGGTTGCCTTCAACTGGTTGATTTTCATTTCCAGCAAGCCTTGTGCCTCTTTTGCAGCATCGTATTCTGCATTCTCTGACAAATCGCCTTTATCACGTGCTTCTGCAATAGCAGCCACAATCTTCGGACGTTCCACCGATTCCAAATGTTTCAATTCAGCTACCAGTTTCTGATAGCCTTCTTCTGACATGTAAGCCATAATTTTTCTCCTTAAATATTCGTTATTAAATTATTTATTTTCAACAAAAGTAAAGGGCTGTCCAAAATAAGAACCGTTTATCACAAAAGTAAAGTCATTCTGAACGAAGAGCGAACCCTCCACAGGATGGGAAACAAACGGGTTCTTCACTTTGTTCAGAATGACAATCTGACAAATCAATTTTTATTTTGATACAGCCTCTCTTTCTCAGAGTCTTATATCTTGCGACAAAGATAAATCTTTTTACAATACCAGTCAAGTTTATCCGTACATGCTTTTCAACATGTTACAACAAATCCTTGATGGCTTCTTCCATATTTGTCTTTTCTTCCACACGCAAGCTCAACTCGTTATTACGGTTAACCAGGAATGCAGTAGGCAACTGGGTTACACCGTACAAGCTAAGATAGGTAGAATAAGGTCCTTGCGGGTCGCGGACACATATCCAAGGAAGATTATCTGCAGCTGTCTTCCAGAAATGTTCGTCTGCATCCAAAGAAATCTGATAAATCACCAGTCCCTGAGAAGCATATTTATTATACAGTTCACGCAAAGCTAAGTTACGCGCTCCCGAAGCGGCAGAAGAATAAGCTGTAAAATCAATCAAGACAACTTTACCTTTCAGGTCTGTCAAGCGATGTGTCTTTCCATTCAAGTCCTTCAGCTCAATATCAATGATAGAAGCTTCCTGAATCTTATCAGCTGGAAGTGTCACATCTTTTACCTGAGGCGTACGGGTATTCTTCATTCCCTTTATTACCATATTGTAAAGGTTACGTGAACGATCGGCATGAGGATACAGATTATTCAGGCTAGTAGCCACCGCCGCAAAGCATTTCACATCTTCCTTACTCGTCAGCGGATCAAAAATCATATAACCATTCAACTGCTGGAACAAAGCAAAATAAGCGTATGCCTTGTTAGGAGCTGCAAAAATATAATTGCGCTTCACCTGATCTTTATATGCATTCACCAATGAGAACAGACTGTCTTGAGCTACTCCGGCAGGAAGTCCGGACTGTCCCAGTTTATTCACCTGCTCCTGCAAGTTTGCCTGAAGCAGTACCAGTTCCTTTATCTTCTGGTTATTTTCTGAGCCCTCCACCTGATAAGCGGTAGCAAAACCGGAATTATCGGCTTTCACCGTCACAGTTTCAGTAGAGTCAACAGAGAAATTAATCACCTGATTATCCAGTCGAAGCCGATAAAAATCAGGAGAATCCGGACGAGCACCTGAAAAGTGAAACGTTCCACTCTCATCCAACTTGACAGAATCGACTTTTACTATACCTTCCAGGCTGGTATGCTCCAGATACAGCATCTTGTCAGCTGCACCCGATACCGTTCCCTCTACCTTGAAAGCAGGCTCATTGTGACATGCCATCAGTCCGGCCGACAGCAATGCCGTTAACAGATAAGTATTTCTTCTCATACCTGATTTTCTTTAATCTCACATTCTTATGTAAATTCAAGGTGCAAAGATACGGCTTTTCATGACGTCACAAAGTTTTTAAAAGATAAATCCATCATCCAACCGACGAAAACCGTTGTTTTACGACAAATTATTATATAAAAAGCACTTCATACTGAAACTTTTACATAAATACCCGCTTTTATCCATAATAAAACATTATCTTTGTACGCTTTTTTAGATGAAATAATATTAAATCAATTTTTATGATCAATCCTATTGTTAAGACGATCGAGCTGAATGATGGAAGAACCATCACACTCGAAACGGGAAAGCTGGCAAAACAGGCAGATGGTGCTGTTATGCTACGCATGGGTAACACCATGTTGCTGGCTACTGTTTGTGCAGCAAAAGATGCAGTTCCCGGTACAGATTTTATGCCTCTCCAGGTAGAGTACAGAGAAAAATACTCCGCATTCGGACGTTTCCCCGGTGGCTTTACCAAACGTGAAGGAAAGGCTTCAGATTACGAAATCCTCACTTGCCGTCTGGTAGACCGCGCATTGCGCCCTCTGTTCCCAGACAATTACCATGCTGAAGTTTACGTAAATATCATACTTTATTCTGCAGATGGCGTAGATATGCCGGATGCATTGGCTGGTCTGGCTGCTTCTGCCGCACTGGCTGTTTCTGACATTCCGTTCGGAGGTCCGATTTCTGAAGTACGTGTAGCACGTATCGACGGTCAGTTCGTCATCAACCCGACATTCGAAGCACTGGAACGTGCTGACATGGACATCATGGTTGCCGCTACCTATGAAAACATCATGATGGTGGAAGGTGAAATGAAGGAAGTTTCTGAACAAGACTTGCTGGAAGCCATGAAGTTTGCTCACGAAGCAATCAAGGTTCACTGCAAGGCTCAGATGGAGCTGATGGAAGAAGTCGGCAAGACTGTAAAACGTGAATACTGTCACGAAGAAAATGACGAAGACCTGCGCAAAGCCGTACACGATGCTTGCTACGAAAAGGCATATGCGGTTGCAAAATCAGGCAACAAAAACAAACACGAAAGAGGAGATGCTTTCGATGCAATTTGCGAAGAATTCAAGGCTCAGTTCTCTGAAGAAGAACTGGAAGAAAAGGGTCCGATGATTGACCGCTACTATCACGACGTAGAAAAAGAAGCAATGCGTCGTTGTATCCTTGATGAAGGCAAACGTCTGGACGGCCGTGCTACTACAGAAATCCGTCCTATCTGGTGCGAAACCAGTCCGCTGCCAGGTCCTCACGGTTCTTCTATCTTTACTCGTGGTGAAACTCAGTCTTTGAGTACTGTTACACTGGGTACAAAGATGGACGAAAAAATTGTAGACGATGTACTCGACCAGCACAAAGAACGCTTCCTGCTTCATTACAACTTCCCTCCTTTCTCTACAGGAGAAGCAAAAGCACAGCGTGGCGTAGGGCGTCGTGAAATTGGTCACGGTCACCTGGCATGGCGTGCATTGAAAGGACAGATTCCGGCAGATTATCCTTACTGCGTACGCGTAGTTTCTGATATTCTGGAATCTAACGGTTCTTCTTCTATGGCTACAGTTTGTGCCGGAACATTGGCTTTGATGGATGCAGGTGTACCTATCAAGAAGCCGGTTTCAGGTATTGCGATGGGATTGATCAAAAATGCCGGCGAAGATAAATACGCTGTATTGTCAGATATTTTGGGAGACGAAGACCACTTGGGTGACATGGACTTCAAGGTTACAGGTACACGCGACGGTATCACAGCTACTCAGATGGATATCAAGTGTGACGGTCTGACTTACGATATTCTGGAAAAAGCATTGATGCAGGCTAAACAAGGACGTGAATACATCCTCGGCAAACTGACTGAATGCACTGCAGAACCTCGTGCAGAACTCAAACCTCATGCTCCACGTATTGAAACTCTGACTATTCCGAAAGAATTCATCGGAGCTGTAATCGGCCCGGGCGGAAAGATTATCCAGGGTATGCAGGAAGAAACCGGTGCTACTATCACTATTGAAGAAGTAGACGGTGCAGGCCGCATCGAAATTGCAGGAACAAACAAGAAATGTATCGACGACGCAATGCGTATGATCAAGGCTATTGTAGCTGTTCCTGAAGTAGGTGAAGTATACACTGGTAAGGTTCGCTCTATCATGCCTTACGGTGCATTCGTAGAATTCCTGCCAGGAAAAGACGGATTGTTACATATCTCTGAAATCGACTGGAAACGCTTTGAAACAATCGAAGAAACCGGATTGAAAGAAGGTGATAAAATTGAAGTGAAACTGCTGGACATCGACCCGAAAACTGGTAAGTTCAAGCTGTCACACAAGGTATTGCTTCCAAAACCGGAAGGAATGGCTGAAAATCATCCGAAGCGCGAACGTCGTCCGCAGAACAACCACAAGGATAAAGAATAATCTACTTATAGATCCTTTAACCCCAAAGGCTGCCCTTACCGGCAGCCTTTTTTATTTGATACCACCACGCACAAAAAGACATTTTTAACATCCCTCCTGAACCATTCTGTTTTTATTTTCGTATTTTTGGATAAATGAACTTTAAATAGCTATATTATGAACGCAAATCCTGTATTCAGTTTGCACATCCCGACCAAAATTTTGTTCGGATGCGGAGAGTTAAGAAAGTTGGCGACAGAAAAGTTACCCGGCAAGAAAGCCCTGATTGTCATCTCGTCAGGAACCTCCATGAAGAAATACGGCTACCTCGACAAAGTCGTTGAACTGTTGCAAGAAAACAATACGGAATCTGTTGTCTTTGACAAGATTCTGCCCAACCCGATTAAATCTCACGTAATGGAAGCAGCTTCTGCCTGTCGTGAACAGAAATGTGATTTCATCGTCGGACTTGGCGGAGGAAGTAGTATTGACTCTGCGAAAGCCATTGCCGTCATGGCCTGCAACGACGGAGATTACTGGGATTACATCCCGGCAGGCAGCGGAAAAGGACGTCCTGTAACCAAGGCACTGCCCGTGATTGCCATTCCTACCACTGCAGGAACGGGTACGGAAGCTGACCCATGGAGCGTGATTACCAATGAAGAAGCAAAAGAGAAAATCGGCTTCGGAAGCACACTGACCTTCCCTGTACTTTCTATTATTGATCCGGAACTGATGGTTTCCATTCCTCCGCATCTTACTGCTTATCAGGGATTTGATGCTTTCTTCCATGCTGCCGAAGGGTTCTTAGCAAACTGCGCCACTCCTATCAGCGACTTGTATGCCCTTGAAGCCATTCGTTTATTGTACAAATACCTTCCAGTAGCCGTAAAAGACGGACGTAACCTCAAGGCACGCGCGAAAGTAGCATGGGCCAGCACATTGGCCGGACTGGTAGAAGCCACTTCCTGCTGCATTTCCGAACACTCTATGGAGCACGCTATGAGTGCCTTCCATCCAGAACTGCCGCACGGCGCCGGACTGATTGCCATCAGCGAAGCATATTTCGAAACATTCCGTAACGACTGCATGAAACGTTACATGAAAATGGCTGAAATCATGACTCAGCAAAAGAGTAACCGTCCCAGCGATTTTATCGATGCACTGGTACGCATGCAGAAAGAATGCAACGTATACCAATTGAAACTGAGCGACTGGGGAGTGAAAGAAGAAGAACTTCCTCTCATGGTACAAAACGCACGCGATACCATGGGGTCATTGTTTACTCTCGACCCGCGTCCGCTGACCGATGAAGAAGTGCTACAAATTTACCAGAAATCTTTCCGATAAAAGCCGGAGAGAGATACAAAAAAAAGGAGGAATGTTTGTTCCTCCTTTTTTCTATCTCAGTTTTAAAACTTTTAAACCTGTGCCATAGCCTGTTCCAGGTCGGCAATAATATCGTTGACATTTTCAATGCCGACAGACAAGCGAATCAAATCAGGAGCCACACCCGCTTCAATCAGCTGTTCATCTGTTAACTGACGATGTGTATGGCTGGCCGGATGCAACACACAAGTACGTGCATCTGCCACGTGAGTCACAATACAAGCCAGCTTCAGACTATCCATAAATTTGATAGCCTCTTCACGAGTTCCTTCCAAGCCGAAAGCAATCACGCCACAAGAACCGTTAGGCATATATTTCTGAGCCAGTTCATAATACTTGTTGCTCTTCAATCCGCAATAGTTTACCCATTTCACTTTCGGATTTGCTTCCAGCCATTCCGCTATTTTCTGCGCATTTTCACAGTGACGCGGCACACGCAAATGCAATGTTTCCAGTCCAAGATTCAACAGGAACGCATTCTCCGGTGACTGTATAGAACCCAAATCACGCATCAGTTGCGCAGTAGCCTTGGTCATATAAGCCATCTTTCCGAAAGCCTTTGTATAAGTAAGTCCATGATAAGACTCATCTGGCTGTGTCAATCCCGGGAATTTGTCAGCATGCGCATCCCAGTCAAAATTACCGCTATCTACAATAGCACCTCCCACACAAGTGGCATGTCCATCCATGTATTTCGTAGTAGAATGTGTCACGATGTCTGCTCCCCATTCAAAAGGACGGCAGTTAATCGGAGTAGCAAAAGTATTATCCACAATCAAAGGCACTCCGTGCTTATGGGCAATACGGGCAAATTTCTCAATATCAAGCACATTGATACCCGGATTAGAAATTGTTTCTCCGAACAAACATTTAGTATTCGGACGGAAAGCCTTTTCTATTTCTTCTTCCGGAGCATCCGCATCAATAAAGGTACACTCAATACCCAGTTTCTTCATCGTTACAGCGAACAGATTGAATGTACCTCCATAAATGGTAGATGAGCAGACAAAATGGTCGCCTGCCTCGCAAATATTAAATACAGCATAGAAGTTGGCTGCCTGCCCCGATGAAGTCAACATAGCTCCTACTCCTCCTTCCAATGCTGCAATCTTGGCAGCTACGGCATCATTCGTTGGGTTCTGCAAGCGAGTATAAAAATAACCGCTGTCTTCCAAATCGAAAAGACGAGCCATCTGTTCACTGGTATCATACTTAAACGTTGTACTTTGATAAATAGGCAATACACGAGGTTCTCCTTTTTTCGGAGTCCATCCAGCCTGTACACAAAGTGTCTCTTTGTTGAATTTCTGTTCCATCTTATATAATATTATTTATCTACAAATCATTCTGACGGACAAAAGTAAGAAATATTCCACCATTGATAGCAGATTCATGAAAAAAAGATGTACATTTGGTGAAAACTTAAAAGCATTACTATGAACGCAGAATTCCAATTCAAACACGAAATCCCTGTACAAATCCGTTTCAGTGATGTAGACCAGTACGGTCACATGAATAATTCCGTGTATTTTTCGTTGTACGACCTGGCTAAAACATCCTATTTCCGCGATGTGTTTGGGGAAGAAGAACGCGACAAATTCAATGTGGTAGTAGTCAATATCAATGCAGACTTTTTAGCACCTGTATTCTTTTCTGACGAACTCATGATTGAAACGACTGTGATCCACCTCGGGCATAAGAGTTTAACCATGCTACAACGAGCCTTCAATAAGGCCAGCGGTGTATTGAAGTGCCAGTGCCGTACCGTATTAGTGGGATATGATATACTGACCAAAGAACCCATGGAAATTCCGATGGCATATAAACAAGCTATCTGTGATTATGAAGGAAAAACATTAAGCGAACTATCCCAGCCTATTCAATAAAAAAATCCTGCCCTTAGGGCAGGATTTCTTATGTTTGTACAAAGTTTTATTCTTCCGTATTCTCTTCCATCTTCCGTTTCACAAACTTGATTTTCAAGTTGGCCTCTTTCTGTTCTTTCTTGATTTCTTCGATGGCAGACAACACACGTGCCAGATCACTCAGTTCTGCGACTGCCTTCACATCATTCGGATGCATCACTGTCTTATAGTTCCGGTCGCCGATAAATTCCAGACGGATGTTTTTCTTATCACGATTGGCAACCAGAAATGCAATCACCCCTCCGTCATTACCCAGTTTATAGTCGGCCTTTTCTACCGGACGTCCCAAGTCTGTAGTTTCATAACTATCTATTGACGTAGGAGTCTCCGCAAAAGTATCATCCACGGAAACCTTTACAGCCGTATGATGAATACTTCCTCCCGCACAACAAATAGAGGTCAGCGACATCTCACCTAATTCGCTCACCTGCGCACGCAAGAACGAACGGCCAATGTTTTTTTCGACCACCTGAGTGGGATAAAAATAATTTCCTACTTCCTGATAGGCTGTATCTTTTTCCAATACAAACTTTCCCTTGATGGAGTCAAGCGCAGCCTGCTTCACCGTCATCATGCTGTCCAGATAAGCCAACGTCTTGGTCTGTTCAGCCAGGTCAATCTGCTGCATCAGCTTGATGCCCGCCTTGCGCACTTCAAATGCCTTGGGATACAGGGTACGAATACTATCTATCTGCAATTTAGCCAGGCTGTACTCACCTGCCGCATACGCAGATTCCGCACGCTGAAACAACTGGCCAGCCTGCTTCTCACCGTTCTGGCAAGCAGAAAGTGCCAATGCCATCGGAACGAGCAATAATCCTATCTTTTTCATACGTTTATCTATCATTCTATGCAGGCAAAAATACAACTATTTTCGGAACTCCTCCGCACATTCCTGCTTTTTTCCATGCATTTTCTATGTTTCCCTCACCGGAAACCTACGTTTTGCGAAAGGAAAACCTACGTTTCGGCCTTGAGAAACATAGGGTTCGCACAAGCGAAACGTAAAACATGCAGAAAGGTTTGTTTCTTAACAGCCTGATGTTTCCTCAATGTCTTTCCACAACCAGAAAAACAAATGTAAGATTTCAAGCAAGCGGCAAAAAATGGACAAAGGGATTTTTTTTGTAACTTTGCGGCAAATTGAAAAAATGCATACAATGGAACTGAAAGAACACTTCGCTGGCAGAATTTTTAGTCTGATATCAGAAACGGCCGATGAGCTGGGACTGGAATGCTATGTTGTAGGTGGATATGTAAGAGATATTTTCCTGAACAGACCTTCCAAGGACATAGATGTAGTGGTGGTAGGAAGCGGAATTGAAATGGCTCAGGCTTTCGGCAAAAAGCTGGGACGAGGTGCGCATGTATCTGTTTTCAAGAACTTCGGTACGGCACAAGTCAAGTTCAAGGATACCGAAGTGGAGTTTGTAGGGGCACGCAAGGAATCGTATAGCCACGACAGCCGCAAGCCGATAGTAGAAGACGGCACACTGGAAGATGACCAGAACCGCAGAGACTTCACCATCAATGCCATGGCGGTTTGCCTGAACAAGGCACGTTTCGGAGAATTGGTAGACCCCTTCGGCGGGCTGGATGACCTGAAGGAACGTACCATCCGTACTCCGCTTGATCCGGACATCACGTTCAGCGACGACCCGCTGCGCATGATGCGCTGCATACGATTTGCCACGCAATTGAATTTCTATATAGACGATGAAACGTTCGAAGCACTGGAACGCAACAAGGAACGCATCAAGATTATCTCGCGCGAACGTATCGCCGACGAACTGAACAAGATTTTGCTGTCACCTGTCCCTTCCAAGGGTTTTATCGACCTGGACCGCTGCGGACTGCTGGAATTGATTTTTCCGGAACTGGTGGCACTGCAGGGAGTGGAAGTACGCAACGGACGCGGTCACAAAGACAATTTCTACCACACGCTTGAAGTGGTGGATAATATTTCACGCGTAAGCAACGACTTGTGGCTACGCTGGGCTACCCTGCTACACGATATTGGCAAACCGAGAACCAAACGCTGGGAACCTAAGGCAGGATGGACCTTCCATAACCACAATTTCATCGGTGAGAAAATGATTCCGGAAATCTTCCGTAAGATGAAGCTTCCGATGAACGAGAAAATGAAGTACGTACAGAAACTCGTCGGTCTGCACATGCGTCCGATTGTGATTGCCGATGAAGAAGTGACCGACTCGGCCGTACGCCGCCTGCTCTTCGAAGCCGGTGATGACATCGACGATCTGATGATGCTTTGCGAAGCAGATATTACTTCCAAAAACGAAGCCCGCAAGCAACGCTTTCTGGACAACTTCAAACTGGTGCGCCAGAAGCTGAAAGATTTGGAAGAAAAAGACCGCATCCGGAACTTCCAACCGCCCGTAGACGGAGCCGAAATCATGCAGGTATTCAACCTGCAGCCTTGCCGTGAAATCGGAAGCCTGAAAAGTTCTATCAAGGATGCGATTCTGGATGGTGCCATCCCGAACGAGCACGACGCAGCCTTTGAATATATGCTGAAAAAGGCGGAACAAATGGGACTAAAGCCCGTGAACCTGCCTGAAAAAAAATAAGCTAACCCAACCTCTTTCGAAGCCTCTGTCACCCTTGACCTACAGAAGCTTCGAAAGATTTTTCCGATATAGTTATTCGCTTGTCGACAAACTAGAAAAATATTTCAGAATTTCCAATATCTGAGAGCTATTACAAATTAGAGTTACCCAATTAAACCTCCTACAATGTCATACAAGGAGGATTTCGTTCATAAAAGTTCTCCCAATTTAGAAACATTCGGAAAATCTCATTTTTTATTTTTCTCCCAAATCTCTATCTTTGTCCTGCTTTTCAAAAGGTAACCTAACCGTTTCAAAAGGGAATGCCGTGGAAATCGGCAACAGTACCTGCTGCTGTGATTCTTGCGTAAACCTGGACATGCATTGCAAGCCACTGTGAATCGAATTCATGGGAAGGCGTCTGTGGGGAAAGATCAGTCAGAAGACCTGCCCGGAAAAGCACAATTATAAGTTATGTTTTACCTCATTTAATTGAAAAAATGAATTTGACAGAAATCCGCATCATCAAGCGCGACGGAAAGCAGGAAAACTTTTCAGCCGCAAAAATCACCAACGCCATCGGAAAGGCTTTTGAAGCAACCGGCATTCCTCAGCAGAAAGAGGAACTGGATCTGATTACCCGACAGGTAGTGTCACACTTCTCGCAGCCTACCATCGGTGTGGAAGAAATTCAGGACCTTGTGGAAAACGAATTAATGAAGGGGCAGCCAGAAGTGGCCAAGAAATACATCATCTACCGTCAGTGGAGAAATACGGAAAGAGACCGGAAAACACACATCAAACATATCATGGACGGTATTGTGGCCATCGACAAGAATGATGTAAACCTGAACAATGCCAACATGTCAAGTCATACACCGGCCGGACAGATGATGACTTTTGCTTCAGAAATCACCAAGGACTATACTTACAAATATCTTCTTCCGAAAAAATATGCAGAAGCGCATCAGATGGGCGACATACACATCCACGACCTGGATTATTATCCCACAAAGACGACTACCTGCATACAGTATGACTTAGATGATTTGTTCGAACGCGGATTTCACACCAAGAACGGAAGCATCCGTACGCCGCAGTCCATCCAGAGTTACGCTACACTGGCTACCATCATTTTCCAGACGAACCAGAATGAACAGCACGGAGGACAGGCAATTCCGGCCTTCGACTTTTTCATGGCCAAGGGAGTGCTGAAAAGTTTCCAGAAAGTCATGGCTACTCATTTAGGATTGCTGCTCGACATCAAAGGCCACACAACGGACGAGAAAGAAATCCTGAAAGGGATACGTGCCCATTTCCACAGCATCGCTCCTAACGAAGAGACTGAAAAGGCTTACTTGGATTCTTTGCAAGCGGAAGGCATCGACCTGACAGCAGACGAATTGAAGTACGTGCTCCGCAAAACGCTGGCACAAACCCGCAAAGATACACATCAGGCCATGGAGGGCTTTATCCACAACTTGAACACCATGCATTCCAGAGGAGGTAATCAGGTGGTATTCAGTTCCATCAATTATGGTACGGACACCTCGGCAGAAGGAAGAATGGTGATTCAGGAATTATTGAAAGCTACCATCGAAGGCTTGGGGAATCATGGAGAAGTTCCAGTCTTCCCTATCCAGATTTTTAAAGTGAAAGACGGAGTGAGCTATTCCGAAGCCGATTATCAACTGGCCATGAAGGATTTTGAAGCAGCTCTCTCAGGAGAAGTGAAGTTTGAATGCCCAAACTTCGACCTCTTCCTGCAGGCATGCCGTACGACGGCCAAAGCACTGTTCCCTAACTTTATGTTCCTGGATACTCCGTTCAACAAACACGAGAAATGGAGTGCTGACGACCCGAAACGTTACCGTTATGAACTGGCAACCATGGGATGCCGCACACGCGTATTCGAGAACCTGAATGGAGAAAAGACTTCATTGGGAAGAGGTAACCTTTCATTTACGACCATGAACCTGCCTCGTCTGGCCATTGAAGCGCACCGGAAAGCAGAAAGTCTGACTAACGAGACTCCGGAAGGCAAGCTCCAGAAAGCAAAGGAATTTTTCCTCCAGTCGGTACACTCCATGGCTGAATTCATCGCAGAGCAGTTGTATACCCGTTACCAGTACCAGCATACCGCTCTTGCGCGTCAGTTCCCGTTCATGATGGGCAATAATGTATGGAAAGGTGGAGGTGCCCTTCATCCCAACGAAGAAGTCGGAGATGTGTTGAAACAGGGTACTTTAGGTATCGGCTTTATTGGAGGACACAATGCTATGATGGCATTATACGGCCAAGGACATGGACATAACCAGCAGGCGTGGAACACGCTTTACGAGGCTATTGAAGAGATGAACAAAGTGGCCGAAGACTACAAAAAGAAATACGGATTGAATTATTCGGTACTGGCAACTCCCGCCGAAGGATTGTCCGGTAGATTTACCCGTATGGACAAACGCAAATATGGAATCATTGAAGGAGTAAACGACCGTGATTACTATGTCAACTCATTCCATGTGGACGTGAAAGAACCGATTACCATTGTCGAGAAAATCAAATGTGAAGCTCCTTTCCATGCACTGACACGTGGCGGACACATCACCTACGTAGAGTTGGATGGAGAAGCACAGAAAAACGTGAAGGCCATTGCGAAGATTGTAAAGGTGATGCACGACGAGCAGATTGGATACGGTTCTATCAACCACCCGGTAGATACTTGTCACGATTGTGGCTACAAGGGAGTCATCTACAGCCGTTGTCCGGTATGTAACAGCGAGAATATCCTGCGCATGCGCCGTATCACCGGTTACCTGACAGGCGACCTTAGCAGCTGGAACTCTGCCAAGAGAGCGGAAGAGCACGACCGTGTAAAGCATGCATAAGCCGAAAGGAAACGTACATGTTACATTATTTATATACATATCCTGAAACAATTGTCGACGGTGAGGGCATCCGGTATTCCATCTATCTGGCTGGATGTACCCATCGTTGCAAGGGATGTCACAATCCGGAATCATGGAATCCGAAGGCCGGCAAACCTCTCACGCAGGAAGTCCTGGAACAAATCATTCAGGAAATCAATGCCAATCCTCTGCTGGACGGAGTTACCTTTTCAGGCGGTGACCCTTTTTACAATCCGGAAGAATTTCTGCCTGTCCTGAAAGAAGTCAGCCAGCGAACGGGCATGAATATCTGGTGTTATACAGGATATACATACGAACAACTGAAAGAGGACCCTATCCGCCAGAAACTACTCCCCTACATAGACGTACTCGTGGACGGTCCTTTCATCGAATCGCTCTACTCTCCTTTTCTGAACTTTTGCGGGAGCAATAACCAGCGAATCCTTAAACTGAAATAGCCGAACATTGATTCGTTAGCATATCCCTCGATTTTAGTTACGAATTTATTAACTAAAATCGAGGGATATATTTTATACCCGTTTCCCGTTTCGTTACATTGTTATCGCGCACGGCGAAAAACGTTGTCGCGCACGACCTCCGTTTTCGTACACAAAGACTTAAAATAGCCCTTTTCTTGATTTATATCATGAAAACAACTATTTATTAAAAAAACATCTTGCAAGTTCTTGCTATCAATCAAAAAAGAATTACCTTTGCAATGTGGTTGTGAAACCAATAGGTAAAAAGAGAAAAACATTTAGGTATTAGAATACATAAGGTAAAAAAGAAATTATTTATTTCAAGGTATTAGCTAGACTATTTAAGGTATTAGGATTAAGGTATTTAGATTAGATTTAAGTTAAGGTATTAGATTTTAAAGGTAAAAGTTTTCAGGAATTAGGTCTGAGAAGGTATTAGGAATATCTTCAGGTAAAAAGAAAAACGAAAGTAAGGATAACAGAAAACACAAAAATCATGTAGATGAAAAGAACCCTTAAATGGGGGTTCTTTAGGAAGGCAGCGGAGGTTCAGCGAACTCTCGCTTTTTTTATGCCCGTACGTGAACTTATGAATCGTTTGTAACCGCCTAGATACAATAACGGCGGAACAGCCTACGCCATCCCGCCGTGAATCAACATGCAACAAGTTATCTTATCGCTGAGGAATATTTACCGAAGATTCTTTCTTTCCTTTCAAATGTTCTGAGAAGAAATCAACCATTCTCCAATAGAAATACTCATCCATATCGCCGAAACCATGACGTTGCCCCGGCAGTATCAGCATATCAAAACGCTTGTTGGCGCGAATCAGTGCATTAACCACGCGAATGGTATTTCCCGGATGCACGTTGTTGTCAATATCTCCATGTACCAACATCAAATGTCCTTTCAACTGCTTTACAATCTCTGGATTGGTGGCAATCTTATAGGCAAAAGTAGTGTCTCCCTTTTCTGAAATTTCTTCTTTTACCCCATGATGCGTTTCGCTCCACCAACGGTTGTAGATACGGTTATCATGATTACCTGCACAAGAAAC
>NZ_JBBKBF010000028.1:0-47932 GCF_037892625.1 Phocaeicola sp. ICN-14070
ATCATGAGAATCAAACAAATTACACTTTATTAATACTATAACTTTCACTTCTTGCATAGGCAAACAAACAAAAAATTAATAACTGGCTGCGATAAAAAATGTCCATCATATACGATTAGCTAAAAAAGATATTTGATTTCTTTTTGCAAACGAATTAATAATATAGAATTTAATAAGAACAGACAACATGAGTGATTTCATAATTATAATATTCCTTTTTCCAATCTTTTTCATGATACATGAGTTTGAAGAAATAATCATGATACAAAAATGGATAAATCATAATCAAATCAAATTAACTCAACGATTCCCCCATTTATACCCAATAATAAAGAAAGCATCAAAGATTGATACACATAAATTTTCTATAATTGTTGCTGAAGAATTTATCATTGTGTCCACATGTTGTACTATCAGTATATATACAGGGCAAATCATCTACTGGTATTGTTGTCTTGCGGCATTCAGCTTACATCTCCTCATTCATTTATTGCAATTTATCATTTGGCAAAAATATATACCTGCAATTGTAACAACCTTATGCTGTCTTCCATATTGTATTTGGGCTATATACAATACCATCCATATATTACCATTTCAATTATTAGTTTTTTATGCATTTATTGGTTTTATAATTGGGGGTGTAAATCTACTGATAATGCATAAAATTATGATATAATTTACTCTGTCTAAATTTAAATCTATCCCTCACATATTGACTTGTCAACTTAGTCAGGAATTAATCTTCAAACTGACAACTATTTTCAGTACACTTCAAACCTCAAAAAACGCAAGTACATTTCAACTCAAACGCCTAAGCGTTTTAAGTAAAACGTACTTGCGTTTGAATCCAAACGCACTTGTGTTTTCTATCAAACGTAAGTACGTTTTTCCCCTGTGCTTAAAAAGCCCCAAATTTTCTTTATTTATTCAGAAAATATACATTTAAAGGCAGTTTTTTAGTATCTTCGCTCCAAACTAACCTGACTAACCTATGTCTGTACTCCGATATTTCATCATTATAGGGATACTTGCCGTGGGAGTATACGTTTTTTCGTGTACCTCCCCAACTGAAGCACCTTCCCCTGAATCTACAGAAATAAATACTCATACCGATAGCCTGTTGCAGTTCAGGATTTATCTTGAACAGGCCCGCATCAGCCGTTTTAAAGGAGAGAATCAGGAAGAAGCTCATTTCTTAGATGCTGCGGAAAACATCGCTCAATGTCTGAACGACTCGTCCGTATATGCAAACTTATGGCAGGAGAAAGCCATGCTTTACCTGCCGCATCAACCGGAAAAAGCCAAAGAATTCTTTCAGAAAGCACTTGCCTATATGCCTTCCGGCACTCCGGTCTCCATCGCACAGAGTGAACTTTACCTTTCCCGCATTTATTTGGAACAAGGACAGACGGACAGTGCCTTCCATTACATCAACAACGCCATCTGCCAAAATTTGCCGAGAAAGGAAACTGCCGCCTTACACCTTCAGAAGGGCTACATTTTTGCCTTTCTTCTGCAAGCTGACTCGGCCACGCATCACATCCTGCCTTTTTTACCTGATGCCTCCTTAAAACAACGCACAGAAGCTTACCGTCGTCTATTCGAAATGTACGGAAAGAAACAGAATGAGAAACAGGAAAACATCTACATGCGAAAATACATTCTGTCGCATGACTCGCTGAGTGCCGAACGAAAGGAAATGGTCATCGAAAAGATACAAGATATGCACGAATACAAGTTGCAACGCGAACGGGCCAACAAAGCGGAGATGCAGGCAGCGCACCACAAGCTGGTTTTCTACCGGATTGCGGTCACCTTAGGCGTGGTGATTCTTATCCTGCTTTTACTTCTTCACCGCATCCGCGTGCACAAGCAAAAGCTGACAGAAGAACTAAAGGCTACCCAGTGGATGCGCATGGAAGAAACACTGAAAAGGAAAGAAGCGGAAGTGGCACTGGCCCACGAACAGGAAAAATTGAAACAGCAGGAAATTGACCGGCTGAATAAAAGCGTAGCATACTACCGGCAACTGAATGCCATCACGCTTCCTTCTCTGTTGCGGAAAAGGAACTCGCAAGGTGCACTTCACCTGACGGAAGAGGAATGGGACATTATTCAGCAAAACACAGACACTTGCTTCGACGGATTTACCAGACGACTGAAGGAGTGTTACCCGCAACTTACGGAAGAGGAACTTCGTTTCTGCTGTCTGGTAAAGATGGATCTTACCATGTCGTTACTATCCGAAATTTACCATATTGCCAAAGGAAGTATCTCGCGCCGGAAAATGAGACTGAAGGAGAAAATGCACATCGAAAACAGCAGTTTTGACGAGTTTATCACCGCATTTTAAGTGTTATGTACATCATAAAAATTATCAACTATCTAATTCCCAATAGATTAAATTTTATTTGTGTACATCAGATTTTTCCCTGACTTCCATCTGTTCACTTTACCTTTGCAGCCGTAAATCTATTTAAACATACGCGACTCATGAAAGTGAAACAACTACTTTATGGGATGATGTACGGCTTATTGATTTTCTTCACTGTATCTTGCAGTGAAGAAAATTCAGAAAATCTACCCGATAATGTAGCTATTTATCAAAGCTACCTGGTAGCTTTTTCTGATTCACAGCCTACCCTGACCTACGCCCGTTTCTCTCCAGAGAAAGACGTACCCCTGAAAGAAATCAAACTGACAGGCGGAGCATCCATCATGGCCAATGGCAAAGAGATGGAATACCATTATTTTGATGGAAATACAATATTCGGTTATTCCTATTCACTGGCACTCGGAAAAGACGAACAAGTCTCATTCGTATTCCAACGCAAACGGCAGCAAGAAACCCGTATGCTGACCAATTATGCCTACAAGGAATGGATTAATGAGATACATATTCCTTCGGAACTTATCACGATTACCAATCAGGAAGTGGTTGGATGGAAGGGTGAGAAAATCGCGTCCAATGAAGAACTGGAGGCCACGCTGGACAGCCCCTCACATTTGGAAGAATATACCGCTTATTATGGTACATTGAACGAAAGCCGTGACGGAATTTCGTTTAAGAATGTGCCGAAAGGAAAATATATGCTTACGCTGAAACGCATCCTGAAACTGGAAACCAAAGACAATGACGCTCCCGCCAAAGGAGAAATCAGACTGGTTTTCTACGACAAAAAAGAAGTAACGGTGAAATAACAAGACATAGCTTAAAATGAGAGGAATTTTTGTAATCATTTTGCTAATCTGTAGCTTGTCAGTGTACGGTCAGACTGAAAAGCGCCCACTTTGGAAGATACAACTGGAGGGCGCACTGGACAATTACAACAGATGGGAAGTAGAGCCGTCTGTCACTTTCCAGCCCTTCAAGTATGCCGGCATCGGAATCAGCTTTCTTTTTAGCAAAAGCCTGGATGGCATCCATCTCAACGGAGTCTCGGCTGACAAAAAATTCCGCTTTGAATTGAACGATGAAAAGGTTCTGTCCACCCACCTCGCATGCAGAATTGCGCCACAATTCTACACGCCTTCGTGGATATTAGGACATGACCAGGAATATGCCTTGTACCTGACATTCAGTCCGGGCATCACTTGTTCGTTTCCACCCACTAAACATATAACCCTGGCCTATTTCCCAAACTCCACAGGTGTATGGACTCCCCACCACTATGAAGAAATCACAACTTCCCGTGCGGAGCCTTTATCCTTTCAGCTGAAAACTTCCGTTTCGTTGGAAATAGAAGAAAGCCTGATAATCTCTCTGGGATACACCCTCTCTAACCTTGACCCTTACTCGGGCGTCCGGGAAACCGTTTTCGACGGAAACATGCTGAATCTCGGAAAGAAGCGCCCATTTTTTCATTCACTCTCGATCGGGATAGGCTGGCGGTTTTAAAAACTGGGTCGGATTAACGTCCGGCCCAGTTTTTTATTCTATTCATAGCTTCCTGGCAATCCTCACGTTTGCCAAAGGCTGTCAGTCGCAGGAATCCTTCTCCGCTTGGTCCAAATCCAACTCCCGGAGTTCCCACCACATTGACCTCGTGAAGCAACATTTCAAAGAAGTTCCATGAATCCAGCCCTTCGGGTGCCTTTACCCAGATATAAGGCGCATTCACTCCTCCATAGAGTGTAAATCCAGCAGACAGCAGTCCTTCACGCATCAAACGGGCATTCGCCATATAATAGGCTATGGTTTCCTTAATCTCAGCTTGCCCTTCGGCGGTATAGATGGCCTCTGCCCCTCGCTGGGTGATATAGCTGGTACCATTGAACTTCGTACACTGCCGGCGGTTCCACAAATGATTCAAAGCTACTTGCTCGCCCGAAGCCGTCATGGCTTTCACTTCTTCCGGCACTACGGTATAACCGCAACGCACTCCAGTAAAACCGGCTGTCTTGGAGAAGCTACGGAATTCTACGGCACACGAACGAGCTCCCTCTATTTCATAAATAGAATGTGGCACATCACTCTCACAAATGTAAGCCTCATAAGCCGCATCATATAATATCAGTGCCTTATGTGCCAGTGCATAGTCCACCCACTTCTGCAATTCGGCTTTGGTCAGCGTCGTTCCCGTAGGATTATTAGGGTAGCACAAGTAAATCATGTCTACCGATTCTTGGGGAAGAGACGGGATAAAATGGTTTTCTGCCGTACAAGGCAGATAAGTCAGACGATTCCATTGTCCGTTCGCCTGCAATTCTCCAGCTCTCCCGGCCATGACGTTACTGTCAATATACACCGGATACACGGGGTCTGTTACCGCAACTTTATTGCCTGTGCCTAAAATATCTCCAAAATTACCGGTGTCACTTTTAGCTCCGTCACTCACAAAAATTTCTGTCGGACGCAATTCTACTCCACGCGAGCGGTAATCATGTTCCAGAATAGCCTGAATCAAGAAATCATATCCTTGTTCAGGACCGTATCCATGGAAAGTTCCGGCATCGGCCAGTTCGTCTACCGCACGGTGCATAGCCTTGATAGAAGCCGGCGGAAGCGGACGAGTCACGTCGCCAATTCCTAATCGGATAAGTGCAGCTTCCGGATGAGCCGATTTAAAGGCATTCACTTTTTTAGCAATGCTCGAAAACAGATAGTTTCCGGGCAACTTGATGAAATTATCGTTTACTTGTATCATATATCTTGTCTTACTCTTTTAATTCGATTGTTCCGTCAAATACTTTCACTGCGGGCCCTATCATATACAAATGCTGCCCCTCTCCTGCCCAGTCGATGGTCAGGTCACCTCCATCCATACAGATTGTTGCATGGGAGCCGCATTGTCCGGAAAAGGCTGCTGCCACAGCGGTAGCACATGCTCCCGTACCACAAGCTTGTGTGATACCGGATCCTCTTTCCCATACCCGCATGCGTATGTTTTCTTTGTCCAATACTTGAGCGAACTCTACGTTTACCCGATCCGGGAAAAGTGGATGACGTTCAAGCACTGGTCCTACTTCAGCAAGAGCTACCTCCTCCATTTTATCTACAAAAATAACCAGATGAGGGTTCCCCATTGACACGGCCACTCCTTTCTGGAAGGGATAAGCATCGCCCAAATCCACCCAGTGAATATCGGCAGGAATTCCCATATCCACCCGAACAGACTCTACTTTTCCTTCCTTCACCTGCAAATGCAGTTCCTTGATACCGGAAAGCGTATCCAGCAGAATATCCGTCTTCGTAGTCAGTCCATATTCATACAAATACTTCCCGATACAGCGACTGGCATTTCCGCACATCTTGGCCTCAGAACCGTCCGCGTTAAAAATACGCATGCTGAAATCAGCCTTGTCCGAATCGCCAATCAGCACCAGTCCGTCACTGCCTATCCCCGTATGAGGACGACTCCAGGCTATGGACTTTTCTTCCAGATTAGTCAGCGGGTATTTCATCGTATTCACATAGATGTAATCATTACCCAGACCATGCATTTTTGTAAATTCTATTTTCATATCTGATAATCAGTTTAGTTTTTGTATCCCTCCTCATGTACATCGGTTACCGCACGTCCGCTCGGCTCATTGATATGCTGGAAAGCTTTATCCCAAGCCAGTGCCTCAGCTGTAGAACAAGCCACACTCGGTACACTGGGAACACTCTTAGCCGCACTTTCACTCGGGAAATGCTCCTCAAAGATAGAGCGGTAGTAGTACTCTTCCTTGTTACGGGGAGGATTCACCGGGAAACGTTCAGCCGCATGCACCATCTGTTCGTCGGATACCTCTTTTGCCGTGAATTCCTTCAACGTATCAATCCAGCTGTACCCCACACCGTCACTAAATTGTTCTTTCTGACGCCATGCCACGCTTTCAGGCAACAAGTCGGCAAAAGCTTCGCGTACGATTTTCTTTTCGATGGTTTTTCCGGGACACATCTTGGCTTCCGGGTTCAACCGCATGGCCACATCCAAGAATTCCTTGTCAAGGAACGGCACACGTCCTTCTACTCCCCAAGCAGCCAATGACTTATTGGCCCGCAAGCAATCATACAAATAAAGCTTGGACAATTTACGTACAGTCTCTTCATGGAAAGCCCGTGCATCGGGGGCCTTGTGGAAGTACAGATAACCACCAAAAATTTCATCTGCTCCTTCTCCGCTAAGCACCATCTTGATACCCATACTCTTGATGACACGAGCCAGCAAGTACATAGGTGTAGAAGCTCGAACTGTCGTTACATCGTAAGTCTCAATGTAATAAATCACATCGCGAAGTGCATCGAGACCTTCCTGAATGGTGTAGTGAATTTCATGGTGCACGGTACCGATGAAATCAGCCACTTCACGTGCCTTGGCCAAATCGGGGGCTCCCTCCAGACCAATAGCAAAGGAATGAAGCTGAGGCCACCATGCCGCCATCTTTCCATCCGTTTCCACACGACGGGCTGCATAACGCTTGGCAATGGCAGAAATGACTGAGCTGTCCAAACCTCCTGAAAGCAATACACCGTAGGGTACATCACTCATCAGTTGCTCACGTACGGCTTTTTCCAAGCCTTCCCGCAAAGCGCTAACCGATGCCGGTGCATCAGCTACTGCCTCATACTGAGTCCAGTCGCGGACGTACCAGCGGGTCATCTTCCCGTCCTTGCTATAATAACAATGTCCGGGTAAAAAGGGTTCATAGCGTTCACAAAAACCTTCCAACGCTTTCAGTTCGCTGGCACAATAGACTTTGCCATCGCTGTCATAACCAATATAAAGTGGAATCACCCCGATAGGGTCGCGAGCGATGAGAAACTCATCTTTTTCTGAATCGTACAGCGCGAATGCAAAAATACCATTCAGCTTTTCCAGAAAATGTATTCCGTATTCTTGATAAAGTGCCAAGATTACTTCACAGTCACTTCCTGTCTGGAAATCATATTTTCCGGCATACTCCTTACGAATCTCACGGTGATTGTAGATTTCGCCGTTCACGGCCAGTACCACTTTCTTATCGGGTGAGTACAATGGCTGTCCGCCACTCTGCGGGTCTACTATCGACAAACGTTCATGCGCTAAGATAGCCGATCCTCCACAATAAATTCCACTCCAGTCGGGACCACGATGACGAATCTTTCGAGCCATGGCCAATGCTTTTTCACGCAACTCTGGAGTCTGTTTTCTGATATTTAAAATAGCTGCAATGCCACACATAATCGTAAAGTTGTATTTATATTTTGTATGTAATCAATTATTTTCGGCTTAAATATGCATCAATGTCGGCTGCGGACTTCCGACCGCCTGCGATGCACTTCACAACCAGACTGGCTCCGGTAGCTGCATCACCGGCCACAAAAACATTTGCCGGGAATTCAGGTTGTACCGGACGAAGGAATCCCATCGCCAGCAATACCAAATCGGCTTTCAGGATTTCTTTCTTCCCAGTCGGCTTCATCACCGGACGTTCTCCTTCGGCTCCCGGAGTCCATTCCACTTCTTCCACTTCTACACCGCACACTTTCCCGTCTTCTTCCAAGAAGCGGTTGGAGGTCAAACTCCACCGACGTATGCATCCTTCTTCATGACTGCTGCTGGTTTTGAGAACCACCGGCCACTGCGGCCACGGAGTATTCGGATTATGACCTACAGGAGGCTTCGGCATAATTTCAATCTGCGTTACACTGAGTGCTCCCTGACGGTTACTTGTTCCGATACAGTCACTACCCGTATCTCCACCTCCAATTACCAGCACATGCTTGCCTTTTGCCGTGATGCGTTCCTCCTCTGGAATGCGCTGTCCGGCCAGTACGCGGTTCTGCTGTGCCAGCATCTCCATGGCAAAATGAATACCTTTCAATTCACGTCCGGGGATATTCAAATCGCGTGCCTGCGGCGTACCCGTACAAATGCAGTATGCATCAAATCCTTCGGGAAGATTTGTCACGTCAATATCGGCATTGACCTTGAAAGTGATTCCTTCTGCTTCCATCACTGCCACACGGCGATCGATTACCGATTTGCTGAGCTTAAAATTCGGAATACCAAATCGCAACAAGCCTCCCACGTATTCCAGTTTTTCAAACACCGTCACCGCATATCCTCTGCGGTTCAACTGATTGGCAGCCGCCAGTCCTGCAGGTCCGGAACCGATGACAGCCACAGACTTCCCGTTTCGTTCATATTGACGAGGCTGTACATACCCTTCACGAAAAGCAGCTTCAATGATAGCAGCTTCATCTTCACGAATGGTTACCGGTGCATCCATACTCAACTTCAACACACAACTCTTTTCACACAATGCCGGACATATACGGCCAGTGAACTCCGGAAAATCATTGGTTCCGGTAAGTATCTCATAAGCTTCTTTCCATTTTCCCTTGTACATGGCATCCTGGAACTCCGGAGGACGATTGCCCAACGGGCATGCCCAATGGCAGAAAGGTACCCCACAGTCCATACACCGCGATGCCTGGAGCTTTCGCTCGCTTGTGTTCAACGTCTGTTCCACTTCACTGAAGTCCATGATACGGTCGTGTACCGGACGGTATCCAGCCTCTTGTCTGGGAACGGTCAGAAATGCTTTTGGATTTCCCATATATCTAGTTTTTTACTGTTCAACAATTAATCAATAATCACGCTGTACTTCGGCTATCTTCTGCTGCAGTTTGCGCATCTGCTCTTCAGCCAGCACTTTCTTGTATTCAATCGGAGTTACCTGAATAAATTCTTCTACATAACGGCTCCAGTTATCCAACATCGTACGTGCCAGTTGAGAACCGGTGTACAGATAATGCTGACGAACCAGTTCATGCAGTTCCTTGCGGGCTGTAGCATCTTCCAACAGAGAAAGTTCTACCATTTCCATGTTACAGAAGTAATCGAAGTTGCGGTCTTTATCCCATACGTAAGCAACTCCCCCACTCATACCTGCAGCAAAGTTACGTCCGGTCTTACCCAGTACGACTACTCGTCCGCCAGTCATATACTCACAGCAATGGTCGCCTACTCCTTCTACTACCGCAATGGCTCCAGAGTTACGTACGGCAAAACGTTCACCTACGCAACCATTGATATACACCTCTCCACTTGTGGCACCATACAACAAGGTATTACCAGCGATTACGTTGTTTTCGGCCAGGAAATTACTTCTTACCGGAGGCTGTACCGAAATATGTCCTCCACTCAAGCCTTTACCCAGGTAGTCGTTCGCTTCACCTTCCAGCTTGAAGCTGACCCCGCGTGGAAGGAAAGCACCGAAACTCTGTCCGGCTGAACCTTTGAACTTCACCTGAATGGTCTGTGCAGGCAATCCAGCCTGTCCATACTTGGCAGCTACGGCTCCAGAAAGCATCGCTCCTACCGAACGGTCGGTATTGGATATGGCATATTCCAACGATACCTCCTTACGGTTCTCCAGTGCTTCGCGTGCGGCAGCCAGCATGCTCACATCCTTCACGTGCTCTATCTCATGACGCTGTTCTGTTACATTATGTAAAGCAGCTCCGTTATCGACTTTGTGCAACAATTTACTGAAATCGAGCAATGAAGCCTTTTCATGAGTTGTCGAACGTATTTCAATCAAATCCGTACGTCCTACAATGTCTTCCAAACGGAAGAATCCCATCTCTGCCAGGTATTCACGTACCTCCTGTGCCAGGAAGCGGAAGAAGTTGACCACATAACGGTAATGTCCGCGGAAATGTGCCCGCAACTGCGGATCCTGTGTAGCCACACCTACCGGACACGTATTGGCATGACATTTACGCATCATGACACATCCCAAAACAATCAATACAGAAGTTCCGAATCCAAACTCTTCTGCTCCCAACAAAGCCATGCTGATGATATCGCGTCCGGTCTTCAACTGTCCGTCAGTCTGCAAACGTACCTGACCACGGAGTCCGTTGAGTACCAGTGTCTGCTGTGTCTCGCTCAGACCAATTTCCGGAGAAATACCGGCATAGCGCATGGAAGAGGCTGGAGAAGCTCCTGTTCCACCTTCTGCTCCTGAAATGACAATCAAATCAGCCTTTGCTTTCGCCACACCGGCTGCAATGGTACCAATACCACTCTCTGCTACCAGTTTCACACTGATTTTAGCTTTCGGGTTCACGTTCTTCAAATCGAATATCAGCTGAGCCAAATCTTCGATTGAATAAATATCGTGATGAGGGGGAGGCGAAATCAACGAAATGCCCGGAATAGAATGACGTGTCTTGGCAATGACTTCATTCACCTTGAATCCCGGAAGCTGTCCACCTTCACCTGGTTTAGCTCCCTGTGCCACCTTAATCTGGATTTCTTCGGCATTCACCAAGTATTCAGTGGTTACACCAAAACGTCCGGAAGCGACCTGCTTAGTCTTACTGCACAAGGAAATACCATCGTAGGTTTCATGGAAACGGTCGGAATCCTCTCCTCCTTCACCTGTATTACTGCGGGCGTTCAACTTATTCATGGCCAGTGCCATGGCTTCATGCGCCTCTTTACTGATAGAACCAAAAGACATGGCGCCCGTTACAAAATGCTTTACAATTTCCTCTACCGGTTCTACATCTTCCAATGGAATCGGATTACGGCGGAAAGAGAAGAAGTCACGCAAGAATATCGGACTTTCCTTTTCATCTACCCGACGCGTATATTCCTTGAACTTGGCATAGCTTCCCAAACGAGTGGCCAACTGCAAAGCGCTGATAGTTTCCGGATTCCAGGCATGTTTCTCGCCATCCTTACGGTAGGAGAACTGACCGATGTAAGGCAATAAATCGTCGACCTCTTTTGCAAAACCTGCATCATGGAACGCCTGGTAATCTTTGGCAATGCTTTCCAACCCGACACCTCCAATGGATGAAGACGGGGTACCAAAGTAAGTAGAAAGCACTTCGCTGCCCAAACCAACGGCTTCAAATATCTTCGCTCCACGGTAAGAACGTATCGTACTGATACCCATCTTACTCATTACTTTATAGAGTCCTTTGCAAACGGCTTTTATGTAGTTCTTTTCGGCAGTTTCATAATTCAACTGTACATCGCCTTTCTTCACCATGTCATCCAGAATGGCAAATACCATATACGGATTGATGGCGCTCGCTCCATATCCCAGCAACAAGGCAGCGTGCATCACTTCCCGAATTTCTCCACTTTCTACCACCAATGCGGTCTGTACTCTCTTTTGTACAGAAATCAGGTGATGGTGTACGGCACTTACAGCCAGCAAAGAAGGAATGGCTGCATGTGCTGCATCAATCTCATGATCGGAAAGAATGATGTAGTTCACACCTTCGTCCACTGCTGCCTCGGCTTTCTTGCACAACTCATTCAATGCCTCACGCAGACCTTCCGCTCCTCTTGCTGCATCGAACAGCATCGGCAATTTCACGGTATTAAACCCTTTATAGCGAATGTTGCACAATATATCAAGCTGTGTATTGTTTAGAATCGGATGTGGCAGGCGTACCATCTTACAATGTGATTCACTCGGCAACAAGATGTTGGTTCCTACGGCTCCGATATATTCCGTCAACGACATCACCAGTTCCTCACGTATCGGGTCGATTGGCGGATTGGTCACCTGAGCAAACTGTTGACGGAAATAATTGAACAATATCTGCGGCTTGTCGGACAACACAGCCAGAGGAGTATCATTACCCATGGAAGCTGTGGGTTCGGCCCCATTCATACACATCGGAGTAAGTGTACGTTCTATGTCCTCGCGAGTGAATCCGAATGCACGCAGGCGACATTCATAATCAGGTACAGAATTGGAAATCTTACGGCCACTGCGTAATGTATCCAGTTCAATACGGTTGGTAGAAAGCCACTGACGATAAGGCTTGGAAGCCGCCAACTGGCTCTTCAGTTCGCCATCGTAGTAAATACGTCCTTCCTGGGTATCTACCAACAATATCTTACCAGGCTGAAGACGGCCTTTTTCCTTAATGGCTTCAGGTTCAAAATTAATGACTCCAGCTTCGCTGGCTACCACCATCATATCGTTTTTAGTAATCAGGTAACGCGCCGGACGCAAACCGTTACGGTCGAGCATACCACCTGCATAACGTCCGTCGCTGAACAACAAGGCAGCCGGTCCGTCCCAAGGTTCCATCAAAATGGAATGGTACTCATAAAACGCCTTCAGCTCCTCACTAATCGGATTCTTGTCATTGAATGACTCTGGCACAAGCATAGCCATGGCATGCGGCAGGCTCAATCCTGACATCACGAAAAACTCCAACACATTATCGAGTGAGGCACTGTCGCTCATTCCCGGCTGTATGATCGGACCTATTTTCTTCACGTCACCTAATAAAGGAGTGGAAAGTACACTTTCACGCGCCTCCATCCATCCTCTGTTTCCACGAATGGTATTGATTTCTCCATTATGGGCTAACAAGCGGAAAGGCTGTGCCAAACTCCAGGTCGGAAATGTATTCGTACTAAAACGAGAATGTACAATGGCCAGTCCGCTGGTAAAGTAAGGCTGGGTAAGGTCCTGAAAATATTCACGCACCTGTACCGAAGACAGCATACCTTTATATATAATATTTTTGCTGGACAACGAAACAATGTAAAAGTCCTTATGATGTACACGGCGTTCAATCTTTTTACGTACAATATATAAGGTACGTTCAAAGTTTTCCAGGTCAGTTGCCCCGGTAATGAACACCTGCTTAATGTCTGGTTCAGTCTCCAACGCACTTTTCCCTAAGATAGAAGAATTCACGGGCACGGAGCGCAAGTGCATCAATGACAATCCTTCACGCTCTACCTCTTCAATCAGGATGCTCAGAATGGACTCCTGTTCCTTCGCATCTTTCGGAAGAAAGACCAATCCCGTACCATATTTCCCCTTTTCAGGCACCGGAATTCCTTGTAACAATATAAACTCATGTGGAATCTGCAGCATAATACCTGCACCGTCACCCGTCTTGTTGTCTGCGCCTTCTGCGCCACGATGTTTCATATTTTCCAAGACTTTCAAGGCTGCATCCACCAATTCATGTGATTTATTACCATGAATGTCTACAATCATACCTACTCCACAAGCATCGTGCTCGTACTCCGGTTGATAAAGCCCGGAAGATGTCTGATGACATTCTGTTACTTCCTGCTCTTCTTTTCTCATAAATTTTCCTGCTAACCTCATTTTATCTTTCATTATTAATACCCAAAACAGAGTTTACATTCTATTTGTCCACAAAAATAATAATATCACTTCCAATATGACACTTTTGTAGGATTTTTCATTACAATATTTTCATCTGTGCAAACTACATCTTTCACTTTATTTATATAGCGAGTGAAAAAGTTTCAGAATAAAACAGAATAGATACATTTTGATTACATTTATCACAAAAAGACAGAAACAATGTATTTTTTCATGCACAGCACATACCTCTTTTAATAATTGTCTGTTATTTTGTAAACGAAAATCATAATATGGCTTGAAAACAAAATACAGATGGAAACATTAAAACATGAATGCGGGGTCGCTCTTATCCGACTCCTGAAACCACTGGAATATTATCAGGAAAAATATGGTACATGGATGTATGGCTTGAACAAGCTTTATCTGCTGATGGAGAAGCAGCACAACAGAGGACAAGAAGCTGCAGGATTAGCCTGCGTAAAACTGCAAGCCAACCCTGGTGAGGAATACATGTTCCGTGAAAGAGGACTCGGAGCGGGAGCCATTACAGAAATCTTCAACAACGTTCATCAACAATACAAAGATTTAACAGAAGAACAATTGCACGATGCAGAATTTGCAAAGAAGTGCCTGCCCTTTGCCGGAGAACTTTATATGGGACATCTGCGTTATTCTACCACCGGGAAAAGCGGTATCTCGTATGTTCATCCATTTCTCCGTCGCAACAATTGGCGTGCCAAGAATCTGGCATTGTGCGGTAACTTCAATCTGACCAATGTAGACGAAATCTTTGCTGATATTACTGAAGCCGGGCAGCATCCCCGGAAATACGCAGATACCTATATCATGCTGGAGCAGGTAGGTCACCGGCTGGACAGAGAAGTGGAGCGCCTTTACAAACAGTGCAAAGAAGAAGGCTTGAAAGGAATGGACATTACGCATGCCATTGAAGACCGAATTGACCTGACAAACGTACTGAAAACATCTTCTCCATCTTGGGATGGAGGTTACGTCATCTGCGGAATGACAGGAAGCGGCGAGACCTTTGCCGTACGCGACCCATGGGGTATTCGCCCCGCGTTCTGGTATCAGGACGATGAAATCATGGTATTAGCTTCGGAACGCCCTGTCATTCAGACGGTATTGAATATCCCTGCTGAAAGCATCCATGAACTGATGCCTGGCCAAGCTGTATTGGTCAATAAGAAAGGTCAGCTCAGACTGGCACAAATTAACAAACCCGGAAAATTAAAACCCTGCTCTTTCGAACGCATCTACTTCAGCCGAGGAAGTGACGTGGATATTTATCGGGAACGTAAAAAATTAGGAGAAAAACTGATTGAACCGATTCTCTCTGCAGTCAATCATGATATTGCCCATTCTGTATTCTCATTCATTCCCAATACAGCTGAAGTAGCTTTCTATGGAATGCTGGAAGGACTGGACAATTACCTGAACCAACTTAAAATCAAACAAATCGAGGCTCTGGGTCACACACCGAACCATGAGGAGCTGAAACAAATTCTTTCTCAACGCATCCGAAGCGAAAAGGTAGCCATCAAGGATATTAAATTACGTACTTTTATTGCAGAAGGAAATACCCGTAACGACCTGGCGGCTCACGTATATGATATTACATACGGAAGCCTCGTGCCACATGAAGACAATTTAGTCATCATTGATGACAGTATCGTACGAGGAACGACCTTGAAACAAAGTATCATCAGCATTCTCGACCGTCTGCAGCCCAAAAAGATTGTCATCGTATCCTCTTCGCCACAAGTCCGTTATCCGGATTACTATGGTATTGACATGGCCAGCATGGAACAATTCATCGCCTTCAAGGCAGCCATTGCTCTGCTGGAAGAGCGTGACATGCAGCATGTCATTGAATATGCCTATAGAAAATCCAAAGAACAAATGAACCTGCCTAAGGAAAAAATGCACAATTACGTAAAAGAAATCTATGCATCCTTTAGTGATGAAGAAATATCAGAAAAGATTGCTGCATTGCTGACTCCTCCCACTACGCGGGCAAAAGTACAGATTGTTTACCAAACGTTGGAAGGACTGCATGAAGCATGTCCGGCACATCCAGGAGACTGGTATTTTAGTGGAGATTATCCTACTCCGGGAGGAACACGCCAAGTAAACCTGGCATTTATCGACTGGGTGGAAAAGAATTATCAATTCTAATCCCCCCAAAAAACGAACTGAAGTAAGTTTCCAGTACTCCCGAAGAAGTACTGTAGTACTGTCTATGAAGTACTCCAGTACTTTCACGGGAGTACTATAGTACTTCTTTGAAAGTACTGAGATTACACAAATGATGCTACGATTCTCCCCCTTTACAAATTATCAAATCGAGAATCTATACCTGAAAAGCAAACCAACAAATCCCCGCCTTTGATGCACCAAAAAGAGATTCAAAAAAACTTAATCAAAAGATGAATTTTTGACAACTCCAGTTTGCAATATTATGAAGTATTCGTATATTTGCAGCCTAGAAACAGAATTCATGGAAGCATTTTACAGAACACATAATTATTTGGTTGAACATACCAACGCTCCTGTTCGCCGTGATCTCATGGATGAAATAGACTGGAATGATCGCTTGATTGGTATAAAAGGTACAAGAGGGGTAGGCAAAACCACATTTCTTTTACAATATGCAAAAGAAAAATTCGGGACTGACCGTTCCTGCTTGTTCGTAAACATGAATAATTTCTACTTTTCACAATACAGTTTAGTAGACTTTGCCGGGGAATTTGTTAAAAGAGGGGGAAAAGTCCTGCTTATTGATCAGGTTTTCAAGCTTCCAGATTGGAGTCATGATTTGCGTACATGCTACGAACGTTATCCGCAACTGAAAATTGTATTTACCGGTTCTTCTGTAATGCGCCTGAAAGATGAGAATCCCGAGTTGAACGGGATTGTCAAGTCATATAACCTGAGAGGATTTTCTTTCCGTGAATTTCTGAACTTACAGACAGGAAATCATTTTTCAGCTTATACGTTGGATGAGATTCTGCACAATCACGAGCATATTGTGAAAACAATCTTACCACACATCAACCCGCTCAATTATTTCCAGGACTACATCCATCATGGTTTCTATCCTTTTTTCCTTGAAAAAAGAAATTTCTCGGAAAATCTGCTGAAGACCATGAACATGATGATTGAAGTGGACATTCTCCTGATTAAACAAATCGAACTGAAATATCTGTCCAAAATCAAAAAATTATTATATTTGCTAGCGGTAGATGGTCCTGTGGCTCCTAATGTCAGCCAATTGGCTAATGAAATTCAGACATCACGTGCCACAGTCATGAACTACATAAAATACCTGGCAGATGCACGACTCATCAACATGGTTTATCCGAAAGGGGAAAGTTTCCCTAAAAAGCCGGCTAAAATCATGATGCATAACACGAACCTGATGTACAGCATTTACCCAGTAAAGGTGGAGGAACAAGATGTACTGGAAACCTTCTTTGTCAATACCTTGTGGAAAGACCACAAAATCAACAAAGGAGATAAAGGTACCTCTTTCCTTGTGGACAATACGCTGCATTTCCGGATTTGTGCAGAAGGAAGCAAATATAAAAGCAATCCGAACATATACTATGCCATGCATAAAATGGAAATAGGACACGGTGACCAGATACCTTTATGGTTATTTGGATTTTTATATTGACAATAACGATTTTATTACTTCATATTTAATTAGTAATTGTATGACTAAACAAAAAAAATTCATCACTTGTGATGGTAACCAGGCTGCAGCACATATTTCATATATGTTCTCAGAAGTTGCAGCTATCTATCCTATCACCCCGTCATCTACAATGGCTGAATATGTAGACGAATGGGCTGCCGCAGGTCGTAAAAACATCTTCGGCGAAACTGTTTTGGTTCAGGAAATGCAATCTGAAGGCGGTGCTGCCGGTGCAGTACACGGATCTCTTCAGGCTGGTGCATTGACAACTACTTATACTGCTTCTCAGGGTCTTCTGTTGATGATTCCTAACATGTACAAAATTGCAGGTGAATTCTTGCCTTGCGTATTCCACGTATCAGCTCGTACACTGGCTTCTCACGCTTTGTGTATCTTCGGTGACCATCAGGACGTAATGTCTGCTCGTCAGACTGGTTTCGCTATGTTGTGCGAAGGTTCTGTACAGGAAGTTATGGACTTGGCTGGTGTAGCTCACTTGGCTACTATCAAGTCTCGCGTTCCGTTCATGAACTTCTTCGATGGTTTCCGTACTTCTCACGAAATCCAGAAGATTGAAATGCTGGAAAACGAAGACTTGGCTCCGCTGGTTGACCAGAAAGCTTTGGCTGAATTCCGCGAACGTGCATTGAACCCGAACAAACCGGTGGCACGCGGTATGGCTGAAAACCCTGACCACTTCTTCCAGCACAGAGAATCATGTAATCCGTATTACGATGCAGTTCCGGCTATCGTAGAAGAATACATGAACGAAATCAACAAGATTACCGGACGTAACTATGGCCTGTTCAACTACTACGGTGCTGAAGATGCTGAACGCGTTATCATCGCAATGGGTTCAGTAACAGAAGCTGCTCGCGAAGCTATCGACCACTTGATGGCTAACGGTGAAAAAGTAGGTTTGGTTTCTGTACACTTGTACCGTCCGTTCTCTGCTAAACATTTCTTGGCAGCTGTTCCTAAGACTGCTAAGCGTATTGCTGTACTCGACCGTACCAAAGAACCGGGTGCAACCGGCGAACCTTTGTTCCTCGATGTGAAAGAATGCTTCTACGGACAGGAAAATGCGCCTCTTATCGTAGGCGGACGTTACGGCTTGGGTTCTAAGGATACTACTCCGGCTCAGATTCTGGCTGTATATGAGAACTTGGCATTGGCTATGCCGAAAGATCACTTTACCGTAGGTATCGTAGACGACGTTACTTTCACTTCTCTTCCTCAGAAAGAAGAAATCGCATTGGGCGGTGAAGGTATGTTCGAAGCTAAGTTCTTCGGTTTGGGAGCTGACGGTACAGTAGGTGCTAACAAGAACTCTGTAAAAATCATCGGTGACAATACCGACAAATATTGCCAGGCTTATTTTGCATACGACTCTAAGAAGTCAGGTGGTTTCACTTGTTCTCACTTGCGCTTCGGTGACCATCCTATTCGTTCAACTTATTTGGTAAATACTCCGAACTTCGTAGCTTGCCACGTTCAGGCATACTTGCACATGTATGATGTAACCCGTGGTTTGCGTAAGAACGGTACCTTCTTGCTGAACACCATCTGGGAAGGCGAAGAGTTGGCTAAGAACTTGCCGAACAAGGTGAAGAAATACTTTGCTGAAAACAATATCACTGTTTACTATATCAACGCTACTAAGATTGCTCAGGAAATTGGTTTGGGTAACCGTACCAATACCATCCTTCAGTCTGCATTCTTCCGTATCACAGGCGTTATCCCTGTAGACCTGGCTGTAGAACAGATGAAGAAGTTCATCGTGAAATCTTACGGTAAGAAGGGTGAAGATGTGGTTAACAAGAACTATGCTGCCGTTGACCGCGGTGGTGAATACAAACAGCTGGTTGTTGATGCCGCTTGGGCTAACCTTGAAGTAGAAGCAGCAGCTGCCAATAACGATCCTGCATTCATCAACGAAGTAGTTCGTCCGATCAATGCACAGGATGGTGACTTGTTGCCAGTATCTGCATTCAAGGGTATCGAAGACGGTACTTGGTATCAGGGTACAGCTAAATACGAAAAACGTGGTGTAGCTGCATTCGTTCCTGAATGGAATCCTGAAACTTGTATCCAGTGTAACAAGTGTGCTTATGTTTGTCCTCACGCTTCAATCCGCCCGTTCGTATTGGATGCTAACGAACAAGCTGGTGCAAACTTCACTACACTGAAGGCTGTTGGTAAACAGTTCGACGGTATGACATTCCGTGTTCAGGTAGACGTTATGGACTGCTTGGGTTGCGGTAACTGTGCCGATGTATGTCCGGGTAACCCGAAGAAGGGTGGCAAGGCTTTGACTATGAAGCCGCTTGAAACTCAGTTGGGTGAAGCTGCTAACTGGACTTACTGCTCTGACAACGTGAAGAGCAAACAGCACTTGGTTGACATCAAGGCTAACGTGAAGAACTCTCAGTTCGCTACTCCGTTGTTCGAGTTCTCTGGAGCTTGCTCTGGTTGTGGTGAAACTCCGTATGTGAAACTGATTTCTCAGTTGTTCGGTGACCGTGAAATGGTTGCTAACGCTACCGGATGTTCTTCTATCTACTCTGGTTCTGTACCTTCAACTCCTTACACTACAAACGAAAAGGGTCAGGGTCCGGCTTGGGCTAACTCATTGTTCGAAGACTTCTGCGAATTCGGTTTGGGTATGGAAATGGCGAATAAGAAATTGCGTAGCCGTCTGGAAGAAGCTATGAAGACTGCTATTGCCAGCGATAGCTGCCCGGCTGAACACAAAGCTGCATTCCAGGAATGGATTGAAGGACGCAACGATGCTGACAAGAGCAAAGCTGCTGCTGAAAAGATCATTCCGTTGGTAGAAGCTACAAAAGACCAGTGTGCTTCTTGCGCTACTATCTACCAATTCAAAGACTACTTGGTAAAACGTTCTCAATGGATTATCGGTGGTGACGGTGCTTCTTATGATATCGGTTACGGAGGTTTGGATCACGTGATTGCTTCTGGCGAAGATGTAAACATCCTGGTATTGGATACAGAAGTTTACTCTAATACAGGTGGTCAGTCTTCTAAGGCTACTCCGCTGGGTGCTATCGCTAAGTTTGCCGCTTCTGGTAAACGTGTACGCAAGAAAGACTTGGGTATGATTGCTACTACTTACGGTTACGTATATGTAGCTCAGATTGCAATGGGTGCTGACCAAGCTCAGACTCTGAAAGCGATCCGTGAAGCAGAAGCTTATCCTGGACCGTCATTGGTAATCGCTTACGCTCCATGTATCAACCACGGTTTGAAAGCCGGTATGGGTAAATCTCAGGCTGAAGAAGCTAAGGCTGTAGAATGTGGTTACTGGCATTTGTGGCGCTTCAACCCGGCTCTGGAAGATGAAGGTAAGAATCCGTTCTCACTCGACTCTAAAGAACCTAACTGGGATAACTTCCAAGACTATCTGAAGGGTGAAGTTCGTTTTGCTTCTGTAGCAAAACAATATCCTGCTGAAGCAGCTGACTTGTTCGCTGCTTGTGAAGATATGGCTAAGAAACGCTATGCTTCTTACAAACGTATGGCTGCAATGGACTGGAGCGACGAAAAAGCTGAATAATTTATTTTAGCATAATAACAGAAAACGGCTGCCTTATAAAGGTGGCCGTTTTTTATATAAATAAGATAACATTATCTTGCTTTTAAAATATAAGAAGACGAAAAGTAACAATTTTTTCTTAAGTTTGTATCGAATTCTATAATGACCAAACAGTTTATATGAAATATTTGATTGTTTCAGACATACACGGATGCCTTCCTGCTTTAGAAAAAGTCCTACAATTTTATCAAGAACACCGGTTTGACATGCTTCTCATCTTAGGAGATATATTAAACTATGGGCCTCGAAACGGTCTTCCTGAAGGACTAAATCCTAAAGGCATTGCAGAACGATTAAATGAAATGGCAGATGAAATTGTAGCGATACGAGGAAATTGTGATTCAGAAGTAGATCAAATGCTATTAAATTTCCCCATTTTGTCTGATTACACATTGGTAGTAGATAACGGAAAAAAGTTATTCCTCACACACGGCCATATTTACAACGAAGAAAAACATCCACAAAACGGATATGACATATTCTTCTACGGACATACCCATTTATGGAAACTAGAAAAAGCAGGGGATACAGTGATTTGTAATACAGGTTCCATCACTTTTCCAAAAGGAGGCAATCCTCCCACTTTCGCAAGCTATGAGAACGGAAAAATCACCGTACACCATTTAAATGGTGAAACCTTAAAAGAACTTCAGATATAAAAGAATACAAAAAAGGCTGCCAACCTATCGTAACCCATAACAGACAATACATAACATTACGATTCGGAAGGCAGCCACTCCCCATCTCAATTATTTAATTATAGTAATAGACAAGTATGTTTTTAGAGTTCAGAGAATGGTTTTGGTTTTCCTCCCAAAGGGAAAGATATTCCCAAAAAGCCATTTACTGACTTAGAATTACTTCCAAAGAACATATAGTCAGTTCCTACAAACAAGGGACCTAATTTCACAGCAAGACCAATTGATTTTCCACTTGCCTGAATCGGAGAATAACTAATTGCTGCATTCAACCAATTTTTCGGACGTAGTGTGGCCGAGAATGTCAATTCATTCAATGTTTTCGGTTCTGCAAAACGAGCAGTATACATTGCACCAACACTCAGCTTATTATTCAACAACCCATACTCACCAGCCAGCAACAGTGTAGAATACAAACGAGTTTTTGTCTTTACCTTTTCTGGTGAACCTTCTTCAAAATCAAAACGTTCAAATGACAAGAAATCACCGCCGATATAACGGTCATAATTCTCTGAAGTAATAGTTACATTTTCACTACCACTCACTGTAGCCACTGTTGTTTCGCTCTCCTTCCATTTTAAGAAACCTAAATCAAGAATTGAAGCTGATACAGTCAAATTATCCCAAACTTTATAACTTGCTCCTAAATCAATACCAAAACCAGAACCAGCAATACCTAAATCCCCTGCATCCAAATCAAAATCATCAATCATTCCATTGTTATCAAAAGTCATACCACCGCCTTTCAGAGTAGTAATAACATTACCATCAGCTGAATAATTGTAATGCGCGCCATACCAGTCAGAAGGAGATAACTCACCATTAGAACTATAATCCTGATAACTTGCATAATTAGGATTCGGTACTTCCAAATCCAGATCAAGCTGATTAATATTCATTTCTGCACGAGCTAAACCTAACAACACTTTTACACGTGCACCTACAGTTAATTTCTCTGTAATCCGACGAGAATACCCCAAACCAACTTCCGCATATGCTTTCATATTCAAGGTCTGGTTGGACAAACTATAATTCTGATTAGTTCCTGCTATATTTTCCAATGAAAAACCATTCATTGTACGCATCATAGAGAACATATCCTTTGACAACGCTGCACCGAAATCAGCACGTAATCCCACATTAAAACTCCAAAATCCTTTTCCCCGATACCAGCCAAAAGAAAGAATATCCGTATTCAAGTTTACATTTAATCGATTGTCTGTCTTTAAACGATCAAACAACTTATCATTTGAATATAAATCACTTCCAGAATTCAGGATATCAATAATATCACTTGTTCCTAACACATTAGAAGAGGCCGACATATTAATAGACCCAATAATCGGCATATTAAAATACCCCTTGGTAGGTTGCAAACCTGGATTTAACTGTAAACGGGCATTAGTCCCTTCCATAAAATAAGAGGAACGCAAATACTGAGCCTGCGCTGTTCCCCCCAACACCATTATGCTTCCTAACAGAAGCATAGCCTTACACCCAATTCTTCTCATACAAATTTTATTAGTTAATTTTAATGCAAAAATAAAAATATCTGTAATATAGAAGAAACAGGTAAGCAAAGCACGCTAACCAAACATTATATATTTAATACTAAACAATCGTTTTTTGATACTAAGTGGATAAAAAAACATTTTACTACAACTGACAGAAACGTTCCATCATTTCCTTACGGAATTTTTTAGAAACTTGTACTTCATCTACATTATTAAAAGGCGGATACATCACACACTGACATCCCTGAACCATCAACAAATAGTTCATATTTATAATATAAGACTGATGAACCTGTACAAAAGCAGAATCATAAGCGCACAAATTTTCAGCCCTTGTATTCCGTTTTAAAGGAATAAAAGAACCGTTCACCAAAGCCACTTCCCAAATTTTACGATCGGAAACATACCGAAAATATCCGATATCCGACACACGTAACACGCGTAAGTCTCCCATTGGAGTCACTACCATAAACGATTTTTCTCCAACTCGTCCACCATCCGACTGGATATTTGTCGGACTTTTAATACCATCTGCAGACCGCAAACGCTCCAAAGCCACCGATAACTCCTTCGGGGCAACAGGCTTTAACAGAAAATCAAAAGCATAATTACGCAATGCATCAATCAGATACTTATTATAGGCAGTATAAAAAATTATATGCATATCCCAGTTCTGAAATTCATGCACCTTAATAGCCAAGTCCATCCCTAACATATCCGGAAGTTCCACATCCAAAAATAATAAATCCGGACGTTCCTTTTCTATTAAACGAATCCCCGATTTGCCATTACGGGCAATACCATCTACAGAAATCCACTGATATTTTTTAAGCTCAAAACAAAGGTTATCAATGGCTGTTTCTTCGTCATCTATGATGACAGCCTTAATCTTATCATTCATACTTTTCTGTTTTTCTTTAATTGATATGAATAATCCAAAGGAACCACAAAACGTACTTCACATCCCATTTCTTTCTCTTCCCCGATAAGTACATTATTAATTTTCATAAGAATAGGACGAGAATTATACATATTCAATAACTGAATAATCTGCGTTATTACCTTCATGCCAGTTCCTGTTCCATAGCTTACACTCGTTTTACGGTAACCTCCCCCATTGTCACAAATCACAATCTCCACCTGATTGTTTTCTAATTTATGAACTTGTATAAGCAACAAGCGCTTTCCTTCTTTTAAACGCAGACCATGCTTAATTGCATTTTCCACCGGTATTTGCAACAACATAGAAGGAACCTTCATTTCTTGTAAATCCAGTTGTTCAGCCAAATCCAGACGATACTCAAACTCAGAACCTAACGACTGTCTTTCCAATTTTACATACGTATCTACAAAGTCTAATTCATCAGCCAATGACACTGCCAAGCAATCTGTCAGTTCCAAATTACGACGTATTAATTTTGTAAGTCCAATCAAGTTCTGACTCTCTTTATCTCCCTTATGCAAATTCATTTCACGATTTAATACGTTAAAAATGAAATGAGGAGAAATCCGGTTTCGTACATTTTCCAAACGCAAGGAGGTCATGGCATTTTGCATGCGCCATTGTTCTCTATCTCTCTGTCGCTTACGATACAATATGACTGCAGACACAACAGCTATCAACAAAAAACATCCTCCCACAATTCCATACATCAACTGATGTAACTGAAGTACCTGATTTTCTTTTTCTCGAATAGAGATTTCTTTTTTCATCAACGTACTATCCTGAGTATATTTCAGCTCAATTTCTGCAGCCCTCATTTTTACCCTTTCATTCCGAATGGAATCATCTATACGATGATTTTCCTTTAAATAATGATAAGCATGTTTATAATCCCCAACTTTCTCATAATAACGCTGTAAATAACGATTACGTACGTGAATCATGTTAGGTTCCACCTCGTCATATTTAACAGCCTTTTTTAAACGTTCTCTGGCCAATGCTACATTTCCTTGCTTAAGAGCCAGTTCCATAAGTTGAGTATCAATACAATATAACGCCGTAGAATGATGTATAGAATCAAAAAAGCCTCGGCATTTTTGCAAATAATAAGAAGCAGAGTCCGTGTTATTCAGAAGGAGAAAAACTTCACCCAAATTAATCATGGTCAAATTTCGTTCAAAGGTCATATCGGGATATTGATTCACCACGGCCAATGAACGACGAAAATACTTCAACGCTGTCATATAGTCTTGCCTGTAATAATAAGAATTACCCCTATTATTCAGGTAAATATGCTTCTCAAAAGGATGCATTTTATCATAATACTTATAGGCTAAATCATAATAATAATCGCATGCGGAGAAATCCCTTAACTCCATATTTACTTGAGCCAAACCATAATAAGCAGGAAACCTTTGCTCATCTGGCATATTCAAAGAATCGGCAATGGTAAGTGAGCGATTATACCACAAAGAGCCTAAATCGTAACGTCCCTGTTTGACATATACATCGGCCAGATTCAAACAAATATCGGGCAAAACCTCCCTTTTACCTCCACGATTAGCATAGTCAAAGGATTTCAGATAGCAATAACAGGCAGAATCCACTTGAGAGGTACGCACAAAAATATTTCCACGTGCATTATACACCAATGCATACAATCGGTCTATCTCCTGACTACCTTGATGTCTGTCACAGAAAGAACTGATTCTATCCATGAAATAATCTGCTGAATCAAGCTTAAAAGACAGAAAACAGTTTCTGACTTTCAAAAAAAGCAAACGATAATACATCATACTATCTGTAACGGAAGGGAGTAATGTATCAACCATCCGATTTACCTTTTCCGGAGAATCAGCCGACAACTGCTCCATCTGCTGATAAAGTTTCTCTATTGAGTCCACCCTGTTTACCTCTCTCTTTCCCCTACACCCAATCATGGCAGAAAAGAAACACAAACAGCTAATCCATATAACGATATAATGATTCCTCACATTCAGTTTCATATATCTCTACCCAAGTATTAACCAAACAAAAATACGTAAAACTATTCAGGCTACAAAAAAAGTCTAATTTTTTCGCATAAGACGTAAAAAAAGATTTACAAATAGACAAAATAAGTTATCAAAACATAGCTTTTTATCATACATTCTTATCGGTAAAATACCTGTAAACTTTTTAATTATTGGACAAAGCGCCCCCATGTTTGCTGGGAAATATGTACATTTGCAACTAGAAACAAGAACTATACATACAAATGAACGGTAAATCCTCTTACGAATTGCCAGATTTGGCTCATTCCATGGGAGCACATCTAGGCATTCAGTTCCTCGAAATGGAAGAGGGATATGTCAAAGCCCAAATGCCGGTAGACGAAAGGACCTGCCAACCATTTGGCATACTTAATGGCGGTGCATCTCTAGCCCTCGCAGAAATCGTAGCCGGACATGGCTCCATTCCATTATGCAGTGCAAATGAAATGCCTTGTGGTATTCAAGTCAGCGCCAATCATCTTCACATGGTTCCAAAAGGAGAATTTGTCATAGCCACCGGACGTCTCATCCATCGTGGACGGACATCTCACCTGTGGAATGTAGATATTACCAACCAGGAAGGAAAACTAATTTCTACAGCTCGCATTGTCAATCAAATAGTCAAGAAAAGACCATGAAAACGCCGGAAACTATATATCACCATCTTATTGACTCATTCACCCATAGCAACGTATCTTTTGCGTTGTACAGACTTCCTTGGACTGATGAACCCATTCTCATCATGCAAGAGGAAGGCCAACCTGAATGTATCAGTAGCCTGAATGAGTTAAATCAGAAAAAAGGATTTCTTCTTTCTCCTTTTCATCTCACCTCATTCCGCCCGGCTACATTAATCCGTCCGGACATACAGGCACACGACTGGGGAGAAATAAAATCGGTCCTGCAAGAATGGATTACACGCCATCCGCAGTATACAGATTCTCATGCCACTGCACAAGAAAGTGTACAAGAATCTTATACAACTTCTGAAAAAGAAGAAAAAGACTTGTACACCGAAACATTCAGCCGTTTCATCATGCCGCTTAAAGAGAAGCAGTTCCGAAAACTTGTGCTATCCAGAAGTACCACACAGGCAATTAATGAACAGTTTTCTCCTCTTTCTGCCTTTATAAAGGCTTGCAACAGCTATCCGCGAATGATGATTTCGCTATGCCATACCCCTAGTACCGGCACATGGATAGGCAGTACCCCCGAAATTATACTCAGCGGACACGAAAAAGACTGGCATACAGTAGCACTGGCTGGAACTATGCCTATGCAAGGAGAAATCATGCCTACAGAATGGAGTAAAAAGAACAAAGAGGAACAGGCCTTTGTAGGAGAATATATCCGTAAGGCTATCAAAAAGTTTGGCAGCAAACTGACCGAAAAAGGTCCGTATACCGCACGTGCCGGTCAGTTAGTCCATCTGAAAACGGATTTCCATTTCTGTCTGAAAGATACTTCTCATCTGGGCGATGTATTACAAGAATTGCATCCTACTCCAGCTGTCTGCGGATTGCCTAAAGAAGAAGCTTACCAGTTCATTCTGGATACAGAGCCACACGACCGTCTTTTCTATTCAGGCATCATCGGATGGATAGATCCCGAAGGGGACACCACACTTTATGTCAACCTGAGGTGTATGCACATAGAAAATAAGAAAGCGACACTCTATGCAGGAGGAGGTATTCTTCCCGATTCCACAGCTGATGCAGAATGGGAAGAAACACAGCAAAAAATGAATACCATGCGAAATATCCTGTAAATCTAACATATTAAAAATCATGTACACAGACAAGAAAAATATTCTTCAGCTTGTGGCGCTACTAAAGGCGCACCGGATACAAAAAATTGTGCTATGCCCCGGAAGCCGGAATATCCCGATCGTGCAAACGCTGGTCAATATTCCGGAATTTACCTGCTACCCCGTCACAGACGAACGAAGTGCAGGATTTTTTGCCTTGGGACTGGCACTGAACGGAGGTAGCCCGGCTGCCATCTGCTGCACATCAGGTACAGCCTTGCTCAATATCCACCCGGCCGTAGCCGAAGCTTTCTACCAGCAGGTACCGCTTGTCGTCATTTCGGCCGACCGCCCTGCCGCATGGATTGGCCAAATGGACGGACAGACACTTCCTCAACCTGGCGTATTCGGAAGTTTGGTGAAAAAATCAGTCAACCTGCCAGAAGTACAGAGTGAAGAAGACGAATGGTACTGCAACCGCCTCATCAACGAGGCACTCATGGAACTTGACCATCACGGAAAAGGACCTGTACATATCAATGTACCTATCAGTGAACCTTTTTTCAAGCTACCGGTCACGGAACTTCCTGAAGCACGTGTCATTACCCGCTATCAGGGGCTGAATGTGTACGACAAGGACTACCAGCCACTCATCGACCGCTTGAACCGCTACCAGCGACGGATGGTCATAGTGGGGCAAATGAACCTGATTTACTTGTTTGAAAAGAAATACACCAAGATGCTCTACAAGCATTTTGCCTGGTTTACCGAGAATATCAGCAACCAGACCATTCCGGGCATGCCTATCCGCAACATCGAGCCATTGCTCTGCTCTATGGATTTCGAAGCCCAGCAGAAGATGCGTCCGGAGTTACTGATTACTTACGGAGGACATATCATCTCCAAACGATTGAAGAAATTCCTTCGCCGTCATCCGCCGGTAGAACACTGGCACGTGGCTACTGACGGACAGGTAGCAGACCTTTTCGGTTCACTGACCACCGTGATTGAAATGGACCCGTTTGAGTTCTTAGAAAAGATAGCTCCGATGATGGACAGCCGCACACCGGAATATCCCCGCACATGGGAGGCTCTGTCGAAGAATATTCCGCAAGCCGTATTCCCCTACTCCGAAATGAGGGCCATCGGGAAAGTCATCAATCACCTGCCAACTCCTTGTTCCCTTCACCTGGCCAACAGCTCCACTGTGCGTTACGCCCAGTTGTTCCCTCTGCCAAACGACGTGGAGGTGTTATCCAACCGGGGAACCAATGGCATCGAAGGTTCTTTATCTACTGCCATCGGCTATGCTACGGCGTCCGACAAGCTCAATTTCATCTTCATCGGCGACCTGAGTTTCTTCTATGACATGAACGCACTCTGGAATGCCAACTATGGAAGCAACGTACGCATCCTGCTCCTCAACAACGAAGGTGGAGAAATATTCCATGCGCTTCCAGGGCTGGAAATGGCAGACAGTAGCCGACGCTTCATTACGGCCACTCACCGCACTTCTGCCAAAGCATGGGCTGAAGACCGGGGATTCCAGTACCTTTCTGTCCACAATGAAGAGGAACTTGACCAGGCAGTAGAGATATTCACCCAGCCATCCATTACCTCACAGCCTATGCTGATGGAAGTATTTACAGAAAAGGACAAGGACATCGAACACCTGAAAACGTATTATCACAACCTAAAAAAATAGCAATATGTCACAATCCAGAGAATGGAAAACCATCAAGGAATACCAGGATATTCTTTTTGAGTTTTATAAGGGAATCGCCAAGATTACCATCAACCGCCCGAGATACCGCAATGCGTTCACTCCGACCACTACTACTGAAATCAGTGACGCATTGTATTACTGCCGCGAGTGTCAGGACATCAATGTTATCGTACTGACAGGAGCTGGCGACAAGGCTTTCTGCTCAGGAGGCGACATGCACGTGAAAGGCCACGGCGGATACGTAGGCACTGACGGAGTTCCCCGCCTGAATGTGCTCGACGTACAGAAACAGATTCGTTCCATCCCAAAACCGGTGATTGCCATGGTCAACGGATATGCCATCGGTGGTGGACACGTGCTTCACGTAGTCTGCGACCTGACCATTGCTTCAGAAAATGCCATCTTCGGTCAGACAGGGCCTCGCGTGGGCAGCTTCGATGCCGGATTTGGTTCTTCTTATCTGGCTCGTATCGTAGGCCAGAAGAAAGCCCGCGAAATCTGGTTCCTCTGCCGCCAGTATTCTGCCCAGGAAGCACTGGATATGGGGCTGGTCAACAAAGTCGTACCGTTCGACCAGTTGGAAGATGAAGTGGTAGAATGGGCTGAAACCATGATGCAGCACAGTCCGCTCGCCCTGCGAATGATTAAAGCTGGACTCAATGCAGAACTCGACGGACAGGCTGGTATTCAGGAACTCGCCGGTGACGCAACCATGCTTTACTACATGACGGAAGAAGCACAGGAAGGTGGAAAAGCTTTCCTCGAAAAGCGGAAACCCGACTGGAGCAAATACCCTAAATTCCCCTGATTATTCTCTCATCTCATTTTTTATCGGACAGAAAGCAGAAACCACTTCCGCTTTCTGTCCGCTTTTATTCCCTTCACAACAGACCCATATGCACACACTGAGAATCATTCCGCGCACACTTCATTTCAAACAACCGGCCGGTACTTCACGCGGAGTATATCACACCCGGCAGGTATGGTATCTGCTACTTACCGACACTGAAACCGGACAATATGGCGTAGGTGAATGTGCTCCGCTGCCCGCGTTAAGCTGCGACGACCTGCCCGATTATCCTCGCCTGCTAGCTGAAATCTGTGAGAAAACAGCTGCAAATGGCTACATTGATTATGAAGCACTTCGTCCTTACCCCTCTATATTATTCGGACTGGAAACCGCATTTGCCCATCTGCAAGCAAACAGTCTGCAGTTTTGGGATACCGCTTTCAGTCGCGGTGAACAAGGTATTCCCATCAACGGACTCATCTGGATGGGAAATTTCGATGAAATGTACCGCCGCATTGAAGAAAAGATGAGAGCCGGATTCCGGTGCATCAAGGTGAAAATCGGCGCAATTGAATTTGAGCGTGAACTGGAACTGCTGGCTCACATCCGTCGCCATTTCTCAGCTGCCGACATCGAACTCCGGGTGGATGCCAACGGAGCCTTCAGTCCGGAAGATGCCTTACGGAAACTGACACAACTGAACGAATTTCAGCTTCACTCCATCGAACAGCCCGTACGCGCCGGCCAATGGGAGGTCATGAAAGAACTGTGTGCCACTTCGCCCTTCCCTATCGCACTGGATGAAGAATTGATTGGAGTAAATGAAACGAAACGGAAAATCCAGCTGCTGGACACCATCCGCCCACAATACATCATCTTAAAGCCGTCCTTGCACGGAGGTATTCAGGGAAGCAAAGAATGGATTACATTGGCTCAGGAAAGAGGCATAGGCTATTGGGTAACCTCCGCCTTAGAATCCAATATCGGACTCAATGCCATCGCACAGTGGTGTGCCACTCTTCGGCCTGAAATGCCTCAGGGTTTGGGCACCGGTATGCTTTTCACCGACAACATTGACTACCCGTTGCACATTGAAAGCGATTGTCTGTGGTTCCATCCTGAAGAAAAAACGCCCGATTTCCCGACTTATCTGCAAACCATCTGATATGAGTGCCACTCCATTTATTACAGAAATAGCCCGTCAGTCCATTTTGATTGACGGGAAATGCTACACCGCTCACGAAGTCCGGATACCTGAAGGCGAATCACAAAGTCTGCTGCAAAAACGATTCCATGCGGAATATGGAGCAGACAGCTTCCAAGCTTCACTTGCCGATTTCTTAGCAGAATGGTTTGACGACAGCACTACCGTACTGGTGCATACCTCCGGCTCCACCGGAACGCCCAAACCACTCCGGGTAGAAAAACAGCGCATGATGCAAAGTGCCATGCTGACAGTCCGTTTTTTAGGTCTGAAACAGGGAGACACCGCCTTGCTTTGCATGCCTCTGAAATACATTGCCGGAAAAATGGTGGTCGTCCGTGCGTTGGTAGCCGGCCTGAACTTGTTACCTGTTGCTCCTTGCGGACATCCTTTGGCAGAAATAAATACCGCCCCTGAGTTTGCTGCCATGATACCCATGCAGGTATACAACTCGCTACAAGTATCTGCCGAAAAGGAATGCCTGAAACAAGTACGTCATCTCATTATCGGCGGTGGAGCAATAGACAGTACATTATCCACGGAATTAGCGTCATTTCCTTATGCCGTATGGAGCACCTACGGAATGACCGAAACTCTTTCGCACATCGCCCTGCGACGGCTGAACGGACCGAATGCCTCCGACTGGTACACCCCCTTCCAGGGAGTCAAGGTTTCACTCTCTCCGGAAAACACCCTGACCATTGAAGCACCAGCCGTTTGTGCAGAGAAACTGATAACAAACGACATCTGTGAGTTCAATGCCCAGGGACAGTTTCATATCTTAGGACGGAAAGACAATACCATCAACACCGGAGGAGTGAAGGTACAGATTGAGCAGGTGGAGAATGCACTGAAAACTGCGCTGCCGGTTCCCTTCATGGTGACTGCCGTGCCCGACCCGAAGTTTGGAGAATGCATCGTCCTGCTGCTGGAAAGCGAAGAACAGACCGATGTTCCCCCTCTGTTAGCACAGGCTTACAACCAACTTCCGGTCTATTGGCGACCGAAACAGACCTTCTTCTTCCAGCATCTTCCACAAACCGAAACCGGAAAACCCGACCGTGCCACCGCACGGAAAGTGGCCCTAGAAATCGCAAGTACGAAAAAGAAATAAGTGAAAATCCCCTTGTATATGAGCATTTGATTCTTTAACTTTGTTTAAAATTCAAATGCTCATTTTTTAGCCGACATCAAAACTATGGAAGAATACACTTTCCTCGCCCCCTTGCTGCTGACTATCGGGGGGCTCATTATCGGAGCAATACTGAAATCATTGCTCAAGCACAGCCGCCTGCCCTACACGGTAGGTCTGTTTGCCATTGGAATCATTTTAGGAGTCATGAACCGTACAGGCGTCTTTCAATCGCTACCGGAACTGCATGATGCGGTCAGTTCCGTCGCCAATATCAATCCCGACCTGATTCTTTATCTTTTCCTGCCCATCCTGATTTTCGATGCAGCCTACGAACTCAACCTGCACATTTTCAAGAAAACATTGGCCAACGCTACCCTGTTGTCGGCACCGGGACTTATCATCTGCATGCTGCTGACGGGCGCCCTCATGATGGGAGTAGCGACCTTCATCCCCGGTTTTGAATCGTGGACATGGGCATTTGCACTGATGTTCGGAGCCTTGATCAGTGCCACCGACCCGGTAGCCGTAGTAGCCCTGCTGCACGAGTTGAAAACCAGCAAACGCTTCTCCACCCTTGTCGATGCAGAATCCCTGCTGAACGATGGTACGGGCATCGTCTGCTTCATGCTTTTCTTCGGAGCATACGCCGCCGGAGAAGCTACTCATGCCTCTCCTGTCATTACGTTTATCCGTGAAGTGGGCCTCAGTACCCTTTTAGGCTTTCTGTTGGCACGGATTGTCATCTGGTTCATCACGCGCATCAACTCGGAAGAGATGGTACAGAACAGTGTTATCATCTTAGCGGCTTACCTCACCTTCATTCTCTCCCAATATTATCTTGGCGTATCGGGAGTGATTGCCCTCGTGGCTTTCGGACTGACCGTCACTTACGTAGGAAAGCCCCGGTTGAAACCCCAAGTGAATACGTTCATGGAACATTTCTGGGAGTTGCTGACCTACATAGCCAATACCCTGATTTTTATCCTGGTAGGAGTAGTCATTGCCGAAAAAGTGGATTTCTCCTGGGGAGCATTAGGCGTGCTGATACTTATCTACATCGCTCTTAACTTTATCCGCTTTGCTATGATTATGCTGCTCTACCCTGTGATGAAACGCTTGGGATACGGACTGACCCGACGCGAATCGGTCATCCTTACCTGGGGAGGATTACGTGGTGCATTGGCCATGATCTTGGCCCTGATGGTATCTTATACCCCGGCTATTCCGGAGGACATCCGCAGCCAGGTATTGTTCTTCACGGCCGGCATCGTTACCCTGACACTCTGCATCAATGCCACCACCATGCGCGCACTGCTGAACCGCTTGGGACTGACTCACGTACCTTCTGCACGCACCATGTTGGCCTATCGTATAGAGAAATCAATACGCGAGAATTCCGAAAAATATCTGGAAGGGTTGAAAAAGAGAGACGCCTTAGAAGGAGCCAACTGGCACAAAGTGGAAAGCTACATGACCGCACAACCGCAGGAGCCGGCCAAAAATCCACAAAACAAAGCCATGCTGCCGGAAATCCGTCTGCGTGTATTGGATAAGGAAAAAGCCATCTGCCGGGAAATCTATGAAGAAGGAGTCATCTCCAAACCCGTATTCCTCCGGCTCATGAACTCGCTGGATGAATTGTATGACCACGACGGAAACTACCCGCTGAACGTTCGTACCTCCATTTTCAAGTTCTGCCAGCGTACAGACCTGCTGAACACACTGCGAAATATTCCTTATCTGCAAAACTGGATGACCTTCTATTTCCGCGAACGCATCACGGTGGTGTACGACTTAGGCCGTGGCTTCATTATTCTTCAGAAAGGAAGTCTGAAACTACTGGAGGACCTGCGTGCATCAGAATGGGTGACCGGCGAACAGGACTCCGTGCTGGACACACTACGGGAAGAGATAAATGACAATATCAATCGCATGAGTGCCTTTATCAATAACCTGGCCGATAATTTCCCCAAAGCATACGGCCATGCACTGACCATCAAGTCCATCCGCATGCTACTGAGCAATGAGCGCCACACTGTAAAACAGCTTATCAGTAACGGTATGCTTTCCGAGAAAGATGCAGAAAGAATCCTGGACGACATTGACGAACGTACGGATGAAATCAATTCATTCAGCCATACTTTCACCGCTTCTTTCTTGCGATGGCTGTTTTTTATTAAGAAAAAGAAAATCTATCGCAATTAAAAAAGGAAGCTGTGCCCTTACAAGGCACAGCTTCCTTTTCCAATATAATCACTGCTCACTTCTCCCTGATATTCTGGATGCCGCTGCAACCATACCACAGCATAAGAGCAAGTAGCAATAGCCTTCAGTCCTTTACATCGTCCATAATCATAAGCTGCCTGTACTAACGCAGAAGCTATGCCTTTCCCTCCAATAGCTTCCGGCACAATCGTGTGTCGGATATCCAGCCCTTCGTCGTGAATTTTATAACTCACATGGGCTCTATGCCCCTCCAGTTCCACATAGAACTCCTGCTGGGACTCATCATGTTTTACTTCCATATCTTTTCTTTTTAGTAAACTGCATACAAGATAGGAAATATTCTTATTTTTACAAAAGAATAAAGCTAAAAATCAATGAAATTTCCGTTCCTTATCATGACTAAAGAATATCAGTTTCCTCCGATTACAAACATCATACAAAAATTATTTTTTCTTTGGAAGTATATTCGCCGAGGGACACTCGTAGTTAGTAATCGGCAATTTCACTTTTTTCAGATCTTTCAATCTGAATTTAGGCATATCTACACCTTTAGGGTACTTCTTACGAGAATAGATACGAAAGTACTCTAAACAAGCATCTTTCCACCACACCGCATCATTCGCTTGAATATCCAGCCGTTTAGCCACCGCCTGAAAACGCTCCTCATCCACATACAGTTTCATCTGGTTCCACACTTTCTGAAATTCACGTACCTTATCAACGCCTTGCTGATATTTATAACACAATTCATCCCAAAGAGTACGTCCAGACTTTAATGAATGATTCCAGTCTACATGATGAAACCACAACAAAAATTCCTCCGGACATAGCTCCAATGAATTGAATACGTGGGCTAAAGAGTCTGGATACTGAGACACCGCATCACTTCCAGAACGGCTCCGGTCAAACCCCAAACCTTTTTTGTCTGCCTGATGATAATACGACGGCAACCAATCTGCACGGGCACCCGGTACCTCACACCAGGGTTCTGGTCCGTAATGATGACTCCAGGCAAAAATATGATGTAATCCTAACGGCATCATGTAATCTACCACCGCCTCCCGACTATCCATCATTACTTGCGTCATGGGCTCTACGAACTTAGGGTCGGACGTAAAAGTCTGTGCCAGCCACTCTTTAGCTATTTCTTCAGAAGAAAGCGAAGGATTCCATGCCAGCCGGCCATACGCATACCAGTTAGCCTGTGCAAAATCATGTCCGCACCAGTTGGTATCATCACCTATATTGGCCACTCCAGCCACCCCTTTTAAAGAAGCAGGAGACACATACCGATAAAACTCCTTCCACATAGTAGCCAGGTAAGCCAGGTGATTGGAATGCCCTAAGTATTCCTGTGTAACCTGAAATTCAGCCATCAACGGGGTGTGGGGCATCGCACCAAACAACGGACTGTAAGGTTCTCTCGGCTGGAAGTCAATCGGACCGTTTTTCACCTGCACAATCACATTATCTAAAAACTTTCCATCCAAAGGTTTAAACTCCAGATAAGCCTGTTTGGCTCTGTCGGCATCCGACGGACTGTACACAAACGCACGCCACATCACGATTCCTCCGTAGGGTTTCAGGGCCCTTGCCATCATATTCGCTCCTTCGGCATGCGTACGCCCGTAATCGCACGGACCAGGCTGTCCTTCTGAATTAGCCTTGACCAGAAAACCTCCAAAATCAGGAATAAGACTGTAAATCTCATGTACCTTCTTTTTCCACCACTCAACGACCTCCTCATTCAACGGATCGGCTGTAGACAATCCTCCCAACTGCATGGGAGAAGCGAAGTTGACCGAAAGATAGACTTTTATTCCATACGGCCGAAAAATATCCGCAAGCACGCGTATCTTTTCAAGGTATTCGCTGGAAAGTATTTTAACCGAAGCGTTGACATTGTTAAGCACTGTCCCGTTGATACCAACCGAAGCATTGGCCCGGGCATACTCCTGATAACGTGCCGACATAGTATCTGAAAGTTCGTCCCACTGCCACAAGGACTTACCGGCGTATCCACGCTCTATCGTACCATCCAGATTATCCCAATGATTCAGTACACGTACATCGAAGGCTGGTTTTTCTGCAAGATCCAGACGGGTACAATCTGCCCCTTCTGCCTGCAAGCGTAAAAGATGATAGGCCGCATAAAGCAAACCCTGTTCAGTAGTAGAGCCAAGTACTATCTTTTCATCGGAAGTACGTATGGTGTACCCTTCCTTCCCCAGCTTGTGATGAACTTCATCAGCAAACAGTTGTAGTTCAACCGCCTTTCCACGCCATAAAGAGGCCAGTTCCTCACGAGCTATGGTAATGGTAGGAGAAGAAATTGAACAACAGACAGACGCCTTTTCACAAGACGCCTGTCGCAACCAGAGTTTACTTCCATCTTCCGCAAATAAGGTCAGTCCGAAAGACAAAAGACATATACCCAACAAGTACTTTTTATTCATCCGCACTTCCTTTTATGGTCTGAATCTTACCCTCTTCATCGTATTCCAATTCAACCACTTTTAAACTGCGAAGCCAGGTCTTTCCACCTGAAGGAACACAATCATGATGGAAAAGATACCACTTTCCTTTATATTCTGCAATAGAGTGATGGGTAGTCCATCCTACTACCGGAGTCAGAATTACTCCCTGATATGTAAACGGTCCATAAGGATTGTCGCCTACCGCATAACACAACAGATGGGTATCGCCCGTAGAATAAGAGAAATAATATTTACCTTTATATTTATGCATCCACGAAGCCTCAAAGAAACGATGCGGATCGCCTGCAAACAAAGGTTTGCCATCTTCTCCCAATACGATGACCGGACGGGGTTCTTCTGCAAATTCCAACATATTATCCGATAATTTTACCACACGACTGGGCAAAGCCGGTTCATTATCAGCTGGGAGACAAGGACTTTCAATGGCTTTGTTATCACGGTAACGCTGCAACTGTCCTCCCCAGATTCCGCCAAAATACATGTAATAGCTTCCATCATCATCGCGGAAAACTGCCGCATCAATACTGTAGCTTCCACGAATAGGATCGGGCTGAGGAATAAACGGACCTTCAGGTTTATCGCTAATGGCTACCCCCATACGGAAAATATCATTCCGGTCTTTCAACGGAAAATACAAGTAATATTTTCCATCCTTACAAGCAATGTCACAGTCCCAGAGCTGGCGTCCGGCCCAAGGTATATCAGCAACCTTCAAAGCTACTCCATGATCGACAATTTCACCCTGCATCACGTCATCCGTTGACAATACATGGTAATCATTCATATCAAAATGGTCACCGTTGTCATTTTCAGGAATACCTGATTCACGGTCGTGTGAAGGATAAATATACAAACGTCCGTTAAATACATGTACTGATGGATCTGCCATATAGTCGGCAGGAAACAAATATCTTTCTTCCTTTTTCATTTTTATATTGATTTACGAGACTCTGTCTCCTGTTAAACGTTATTTCTGTGCAATAGCTGTCGTATCCGACTGCTTATCTATCATTTTCTGTATAAACTCCTTAGGCTGATAGTTTCGGTCAAAAAGCAAAGGATAGTCTCTTCTTCCACGAATCGGGAAATCGTTTTTCCATGAATTTCCGTCTGTAACTCCCCATGCCGTTACACGCGTCACAATATCGGCATGCTTTTCAAAAAGCTGGAAGAACTGCTGCATTCTTTTATTCCATGCCTGGCTGACAGAGTCAGAAAGTTCCTTCGGATAAGGATTCAATGTTTTCTTAAACGCAAGCGTATCCGAAATGTTGGCACTGCGAAGTGCAGTAGGCAGCGCACTCATATCCCATTCTGTAATCATCACCTTGACACCAGCAGAAGCAAAAGCAAGCATACTTTCTTCAAATTTCTGAATGTCGGGGTAATCCATTCCCATGTGTCCTTGCATGCCTACAGCATCAATACGCAATCCTTTTTCCTTCAATGAACGGACAAGCTTCACAACTCCTTCCCGACGACCCTGCACGTCCATACCATAATCATTATAATAAAGTTCGGCATCCGGGTCAGCCTCGTGCGCATACTGGAAGGCCAGTGGAATAAACTCTTCTCCCAAGATTTCATAAAATTTACTTTTGCGATAAGAGCCGTCTTCCACAATAGCTTCATTCACCACATCCCAGCCTTTTACCTTTCCTTTGTATCGTCCTACAACGGTCTGGATATGCGTTTTCATACGCTGTTTCAACTTTTCAGGAGAAACATTCTGACCCTTTTCATCTACGCAGAACCAGTCCGGAAGCTGAGAATGCCAAATCAAGCAATGTCCTATCACCGTCATTCCATTATCTATTCCGAACTGCACAAAGCGGTCGGCATCCTCAAAATGGAACTCTCCCTCTTTAGGCTGAATTTCTCCGCATTTCATACAGTTCTCTGCCACAATGGAATTGAAATGCTGCTTCACAATCTTCACTGCTGAAGTATCAACACCAGATGACTGACGTACATTCAGCGCTACCCCCATTAAAAACTTGTCTCCTACAACCTCTTTCAAAGATTTCTCTGATACAACCGTATCAGAAACCTTACTCCCGCACCCCATAATAAACAGGCTGCACAGCATCCATGATGCAATGTGTTTGTTCCTCATATAGCTTTTTCTTAATTAATAGTCACTCTTACTTCTTCGAGCAGTTAATTCTGCCTGCATTTTCTCATTGTATTCTTTACTGATAGGATAGAAACATAATGCCACCACACCAACAAAAAAGAATGCGGCTGGAATCAGACTTGATGAAAGAATGATGCCATGAACAGCTGTATCACTTTGAGCTATATCCACTCCAGAAACATAACCAAATCCCGACAGCAAGAAGCCCAATACAGCTCCTCCAATACCTAATCCGGCTTTCAGGGCAAACACCACTCCTGAAAAGATAAATCCCGTAGCACGACGGTAATTGATATATTCCGAATGGTCGGCCACATCGGCAATCATAGCCCAAAGCAAAGGAACTGTAGGTGCATAGGCCAAGCTTTTCAAGAAGTTCAATACGAACATCATTTCAATATCGTATTTTGAAGGGAAATAGAACAAAGCCGTGAAAATAGCCGTCAGCGCAAGACATACAATAAACGTACGCTTCTTGCCATATTTGTTGGCTAAAAATTCTGATAAACAAATTACGCCGAAAAACTGAACCAAGGCTCCCACCATATTGAATACGCCAAAGCCCACTTCGTATGCTTTGTCCGGAGAAGTTACAATCAACCCGAAAGCATCAAGTATATGATACCCGACTGAAGTTCCACCGTCAGTGGCTACCAACCCGATATTATCCAGGAAAGTAAACAAAGCTGCCTTATCCACATAGTTTTCAAAATAATAGTTCATGGCACTTCCCCACATAGCCAGTGTGATGAACACAAAAAGAGTCAAGACAAACATGGCACGCCAGGGCACACTGCTTAATACATCTTTTATATCCTGACGGGTATCATTTTTCTGATTGGCAGGCGGAGTAATACGTTCTTTTGCCGAGAAAAATACAATTACCAAAAACAAGAAACCAACGGCAGCAAACAAGGATATGGTACAGAGCCAGCCATGTGCCTTGTCACTACCTTCCGAAAACTTGCTGACCAACGGTAAGGTAAGCCCTTGTACCACAAACTGTGCAATCGTAGAAAAGACGAAACGCACAGAGGTAATACTGGTACGTTCTTTAATATCTGACGACATGACTCCTCCCAATGAAGAATAAGGTGTATTATTAAAAGAATACATCGTCATCAGCAAGGTGTATGAAATTGTAGCATACAATGCTACCAGTCCTTTTTCTTCAATACCCGGATTGTAAAAGGCCAATACATAGAACACCATGAAAGGAAGTGCTGTCCATAATACCCATGGACGATATTTTCCCCATTTCGTCTGAGTCCGGTCAGACAAAATACCGACAGTGGGATCTACAAACGCATCCACAATACGTGCTACCAACATGACGGTTCCTGCAATTGCTCCTTCCAGCCCAAACACATCCGTATAGAATTTGGTCTGGTAAATCATCATCATCTGGAATACCAGATTTGCGGAACAGTCTCCTAATCCATAGCCCACCTTTTCGGCCATGGATACTTTCTGATTCTGAATCTTACTCATATCTGTTTATTATTTTTCATTCTGTATTACTGCTTCCACCAGACGGGTAGCTGCTGTTTTTTTATCCAAAGGATGAATGTCATTCCATTCTCCCGTATCACTGTTCTTTATCAGTGTAACGTGTGCATTCTCACGGGCAGTTTTCGCCTGCTGTTTTCTCAACTCAGCCCATGCTGCTCTTCCCGGATCATCCGATGCCAGGAAATCAGCTAATTCAATGATATAGAAAGGAAGAGTTTCATCTTTGAAAAGTGTTCTCCAGTCGGCTATCAATGCACTGAGCAAAGACGAATATTCGCTCCAACGGCCCACATTTGACTCTCCCTGATACCACACCACTCCTTTGAACGTATAATGACATAATGGATAAATCATACCATTATACAAGCCAACAGGAGTGTAATGAAAGGCTGTAGAAGAAGGAGAAGGGGGCATCACCGTACCTATTTTGTGCTTCCATCCCCCTTCCAGATTTACTTCTTTCCCGTCACAAATCAACTTATAAGGCTTTTCCTTTACAAAAGAAGGACGCCCTCCATAACTAAACAACCGTACAGTAAGTTGATTTTTTCCCTTCTTCAGCAACTTGGAAGGTACTTTATAAATACGAGGAGGATACTGATAGGAAACAGTGCCGACGAAATGTCCGTTTACAAACACAGAGTCTGCATCCACAATGCACCCTAAACGTAAAACGGCTTCTTTTCCACTCCAGTCCTCTGGTACAAAAAAGTCCTTCCTGAACCAATGAACTCCGTTCAAAGGACGGCCATTACGAATGGCCCAGTTATCTGAAAACATATCTACCTTTTCCCAATCCGAATCATCATAATCCTCCGCATACCAGGGTGTCACACCATGAAGTCCTGCATCAGACTTATACAATACTTTATTCCATGCCTGTTGATGCAGCCTTTCAGTTTCTGTTATCCGAGAAACTAATTTTGTATCCTCATACAAGGCCTTCTGATGTACATACTCCGGAAAGTTTTGCAATCCTTTTTCACTAACCCAAGCTTCCACCGGAGTTCCTCCCCAACTTGCATTAATAATACCTACCGGCACATTAGTCTTTTCTTCCAGCAACCGGGAAAAGAAATAACATATCGCAGAAAAATCTTTTACATTTTCGGTCGTCATCGGACGCCAGGTTACAGGACGAATATCTTCTTTCTGTTGAGAAAAATCATACGAATAAGGAACTTTCACATATCGAACAGAGGTATTTTCATATCCTTCTATCTCGTCTGCATATTTATCCATTACTCGATTAACCGGAAGTTCCATATTAGACTGACCTGAACATAAAAAGACATCTCCTACGAGAATATCATTTAAAACAATGTCGTTAATTGTCATAGAGTAAGGTCCTCCGGCTTTCATAGCAGGCAGTGTTACAGCCCATTTCCCATTCTCATCCGCCGTTACCTTATATTGCCTCTTCTGAAACTTTACACAAACCTTCTCAGACGGATCAGCCTTACCCCATATTGTTAACGGAGCATTTCGCTGCAACACCATACCGTCTGATACCAGCACCGGTAAAACCACCTTTGCAAAAGCTCCAAAATCACAAGAAGCAAGCAAGGCTAAGCCTAATAAAAAACGTTTAATAATAAAATGTGTTTTCATATACTTTTCATTGTATTTTTCATTGATTTTTCACTGTAACAAAAATAGGGAAAGGTTATTAATACGTATGTCCGACAGGATACCAAGCTTACATCTATGGTTACATTTCATTTTCTATTGTAACAAAAAGCATATGTATATGTTACACCATCTCTACAATAAGGGTATTAACGTCCACATACACTGCTTATTTTAAGCACCGCCCTATACCAGAAACTCTATAAAAAGTATCTATTTAATTCCTTTACTTTTCATTGAGAAATGAAAAAAAAGAATTTACTTTGCATCACTAACAATACGTACATTTCAACAAACTTATCCATTAGGGAAATAACCAAGTGTAAACTTATGATACAGATAATGAAAAACAAAACTTTTATTTTAATCATCTTTCTGTGTTTTCTACCTCTTTTTTGTAAAGGACAGTTTTGTAAGTTATATTCAACTCATGGAGATATATCCAGCAGTATGATTAACCATATATACCAAGATTCCAAAGGATATATATGGGTGTCTACAGAAGATGGATTAAACAAATACGATGGCGCCAAATTTGTTAATTACAAAAATCATTTCAATGATTCTACTTCATTACTTGGGAATCATGTATACAGAACATTTCAGGACGCCAAAGGCAATTTGTACGTACTTTCAATCAAAGGACTTCAGATTTACAATTATAAATCAGATTCTTTCATTACAATTAATAAATCCAACTCAAGTTATGAATACAACAATAAAAGTATTGCACAGCTCAGCGACGGCAGCATATTAATAGGAACAAGTGGGTATGGCATCAAAGAACTATCTTTTAACGATAGTGGAAATTTTCAAGTTAAAGATTGGAATACATCTTTAATTGGACATACTATCAATGATATCATGGAAGACCATAAGGGGAATATATGGATTTGTACGGAATACCATGGAGTGGTCAGAATTGACAAAAATAAAAAAATTCATCACTATACTCTTGGAAAGCCTTATGGAAATCAATTTATCAATTGTTGTACAGAAGACTCAAATGGCAATATATATGCAGGAACCAGCGGACGAGGAGTATTTATATACAATCAAGAAGATGACACCTTTCATCAAATATTTCATTCCAGTTTCCCCATTAAAGTATTTAAGCAGAATAATAATCTCATGCTGATTGGTATTGATGGAGAAGGAATTGTAGCTTATGACATTTCAAAAAAATCCATAGCCAACACGGATTTTTACATAGACAACATAAACATCAAGAAAAGCAAAGTACATTCTTTGCTGACAGACAGCAGCAATAATCTTTGGATTGGTATCTACCAGAAAGGAGTAGCATTTATTCCTTCACAAGCGAATATGTTTAACTACATCGGAAACTTCTCATCTATCCGAAATTACATAGGAAGCAATTGTATTACAGCTTTGTGCGAAACCACAGATAAGGGTAAACTAATTGTAGGTACAGACAATGATGGTATTTATTTATTAGACAAAAACTACAACTTTATTCAACATCTAACTCAAGATAAAAACCCGGATGTTCCTCCTACCGTCATGTGCCTTTTTGAAGACTCCAATAAAAAGGTATGGATAGGTTCATACCTTAGTGGAATATCTTTATTCGATTCGCAAACAAACAAACTTTCAAAAACTTCACTGCGAAATAATGAAGGGAATGAAATAACAAAAGTATATAGATTCGTAGAAGACCCTCATAAAAGATTGTGGATAGGCACAATGGGAACAGGGCTTTATTATGTAGATTTACCAGCTTCATCGGCTTCTTATAGTGACCTGAAAGTACATCAGGCTCTATCAGAGAAAGAAATCAATCAATGGATTAATACTTTATTGTATATTCCAAACGGACGATTGTATATAGGTACTTATGATGGTATTAAATGCATAGATACTGAGAAACTCAAAGTCGTAGGTAAGGAAAAAGTGCTCATAGGCTTAAGTATAAATACCATTGCACAAGGGCCAGACGACCATATATGGGCAGGAACCCCGGAAGGAATTTATGTAATGGATTATAATTTGAATATAATTGAGAAATTTACAACTCACAATGGACTCCCCAATAATCTGATCTCATCAATCATTGTGGATAAAAACAAGGATATATGGGTAAGTACAAGTCAGGGAATTGCCAAATATAATTCACACAACAAATCGTTTATTCCTTTCTTTGCATCAGACGGATTATACAATAATGAATTTTCAAGAAATGCCTATTGCATATCTCCCGACGGAAAAATTCTGTTTGGAGGAACCAATGGTATTGTCTTTTTTAACCCGAATGACATCGAAACACAGAAGTTTCAAAGCAATATAAGAATTACCGGTTTCTATCTGCATGATAAAGCAGTCAACGAAATGACTCAATCCGGAAGTTATCATGTGATAGATAATGATATATTTCATACCAAAGAAATCAATCTGTCCCACTATGACAATTCGTTTTATATAGAATTTGCTACAGACAATTTCATTTCCCCACAAAACTATTTATATTCCATGAATAATGGAACATGGAACTCTTTGCCCAAAGGAAGCTCCCGTGTTTCCTTCAGTAATCTTCCTGTAGGAAAATACGAATTTAAAGTAAAAGCAATCAATGGCACTTCTGAATCTAAAATAAAGACAATAGTCATTAATATACATCCTGCATGGTACAACTCCAGTCTGGCATGGGTTATCTATATCTTAATCATCATTAGTATAATAGCCATCTTTATACATCAGGCTAAAGAAAAATACAGAGTAAGACAGGAGATGCTAAAGCACAAACACTTGGAAGAGATTAATGAAAGTAAATTACAGTTCTTCATTAATATTTCTCACGAAATCAGAACTCCGATGTCTTTAATTATCAGCCCATTACAGAAATTAATATCTACAGATAATGACAGCGAAAGACAAAAAAGCTATTCATTGATAGAACGTAATGCGCAAAGAATTCTAAACCTGATCAACCAATTAATGGACATCAGAAAGATAGATAAGAACCAAATGAAGCTAAGTTTCACAGAAGTGGATTTAATCAGCTTTATCAATGACATAAAAAATACATTTGCATATCAAGCAGCTGCTAAAGGAGCTAAATTAAACATTATAACCCAAATGGAGAGCCTGAAAGTTTGGCTGGATCCTAATAACTTTGACAAAGTAATCTTTAATTTACTCTCAAACTCCTTCAAACATATCCAGAATGAAGGAGAAATCAACATATATATCAACTCCGTCAATAACTCTTCAAATGTTTATCCATTGAATAACTATGCAGAAATCATTATTGAAGACAATGGAACCGGCATAAAGGAAAGTGAGATGGAACGTATTTTTGAAAGATTCTATCAAATAAGCGATGACCGGTCACGAAGCAAAGGAACCGGAATCGGACTTCATCTATCTATGTCGCTCATAAAGATGCATCATGGTACTATCACGGTCAAGAACAATGAAAACAAGTCCGGATGTAGTTTTACCATCCATATTCCATTGGGATGTAGCCATCTGTCAACCGAAGAACTTTATCAGAATAGTAATAAGAATATTTCAGAGCAACCATCCATTGAAGATCAGCCTCTACAACATATTCCGGCTTCTATTGAAGAAAACGAAAATAGCGAAGACGGCACTAAAAAAGTAATCAGGAAAAAGCATTCTATATTAATTGTAGAAGATGAAGATGAGATACGAAATTATCTGCTCACTGAATTAGGAAGTCATTTCCGTGTGTTAAGTTGTAGCAACGGGAAGGAAGCACTCGACCTTATTATGCACCACATGCCTGATTTGGTTCTAAGTGACATCATGATGCCGGAAGTAAACGGTATCACGTTGCTTCGTAAATTAAAGCAGAATATCAAAACCAATCATATCCCGGTAATCCTTCTTACCGCCAAAAACAGTGAAAAGGATTATATCGAAGGACTTTCCCTAGGGGCAGACGCCTATATAGCCAAACCTTTCAACCTGGATATTTTAATAACAACTATTGAAAACCTGATTAAAAACAGAGAAATATTACGCAATAACTTTAGCGGAAAACAAGAACAAAACAACAATATTGAAGTGGCACAACCTCAGTCTGCAGATGAAAAGCTGATGCAAAAGGTTCTAAAAGTAATCAATAAGAACCTGAATAATCCAGATTTAAATGCAGAAATGATTGCAGCCGAAGTGGGTATAAGTCGTGTACACCTATACAGAAAACTAAAAGAACTGACCAACCAGTCTACCCGGGATTTTATCAGGAATATCAGACTGAAACAAGCAGAAATCCTGCTGAAATCTGAGAAGAATTACAGTATGTCTGAAATAGCCCAACTGGTAGGTTTCAACAATACAACTTACTTCTCCAATGCATTCAAAGAATTGTACGGAGTATCCCCCAGTAAATATACGGAACGCTGTAAAGAAAAAGAAGAGGAGAAGAAAGATGAATAAAAAGAGAGGAGATAGACGGGGTTGACCGAGTCTATCTCCTCTCTTCGTATAATACCCTATTACTTACTCTTTTTCAAAAGTTCAAGCCTGGTAAGGGCATATCTCTTGCCAAGTTCTCTATAGCCAGCTGCACTAAAATGCAATCGATCGGATACGGCCTCACATCCTTCAGAAGAAACCACATGTACTACAGGAATCGTTTCAGGTAATTTCTGAATCACCGGATTCATCGATGCACAAGCTCCCCCTTGCCCTTCAGAAACAAGCTCACCAACTAAAAGAGGCAATGAGTTAGGCTGCAAACCAAGGTCTGAAAGAATATTATCGTATACTTTTTTTACCTTCATCGGCCAATCCGGATCTCCGGTATTGGATTCTCCTTGATGAAGAAGTATACCTTTTATAACTCCACACCGAGAAGCTTGTTTAGCAAGCTCGATTAATCTGGCATAAGGATTTCCATCATACTCAGCGACCATATTTTTTAACCAATCTGGAGATCCGGCCACATACGAAGCATAATTATCCTTATCAAATAATTCTATTCTACATCCTCCCACAGCCACATTAATAACACCTATTTCTACATCAGCTGGAAGGCTATCTGCCAATGTTCGTCCAAAATAGTCTGCTGGAGTTAAACCCGTTCCACATCTTGCCAAAGGAGGAACAGCAGTGTACCACTTACCTTTTTCCCGTCCTAAATCCGGGCAATCTACAGCTTGAAGCACCTTGAAACGCGGAGTTACATTCACCGTATCACACGCTTCTATTTTTGCATTTCCCTCCATATT
>NZ_JBBKBF010000029.1:0-45632 GCF_037892625.1 Phocaeicola sp. ICN-14070
TATCTCCCGATTTATTTTGTTTTTTTACGGAACTTCCCCATTTTTGCCAAAATTGATTTTGTGAACTTTAAATAAATACGATATGGCAGAAGAAATGATTGTCAAGGAACTGGACGAGGTAGTAGTCCGTTTCTCGGGTGATTCCGGTGACGGAATGCAACTGGCCGGTAATATGTTTTCCAATATTTCGGCAACCGAAGGAAACGATATCAGTACATTTCCGGATTATCCGGCAGATATTCGCGCCCCGCAAGGTTCATTGACTGGTGTGTCTGGCTTTCAGGTACATATTGGTGCCGGAAAGGTCTATACTCCTGGCGATAAGTGCGATGTGCTGGTAGCCATGAATCCGGCAGCCTTGAAAACACAATATAAATTTTGTAAACCGCAGGCGGTAATTATCATCGATTCCGATTCATTTACCAAACGTGATTTGGAAAAGGCCAAGTTTACGTTGGAAAATCCCTTTTCGGAATTGGGTATTAAGAATGAAGTCGTGTCGGCAGCTATCACTACTATGTGTAAGGAAAGCCTGAAGGATAGCGGGCTGGACAACAAGTCTATCTTGCGAACAAAGAACATGTTTGCTTTGGGGCTGGTATGCTGGCTGTTCCATCGTGATGTGAAGGTGGGCGAAAAAATCCTGCGCGAAAAGTTTGCCAAGAAACCGGAAATTGCTGAAGCTAATGTGAAGGTGCTTTACGACGGTTATCATTTTGGTGAGAATACTCATGCTTCTGTATCGATGAGTTATACCGTGCCAAGCAAGGCACAGAAAGAGCCGGGAAAATACATGGACATCAACGGCAACAAAGCTACTGCATACGGCCTGATGGCAGCTGCCGAGAAAGCAGGCTTGCAATTGTATCTGGGTTCTTATCCGATTACACCGGCTACGGATATCTTGCACGAGCTGGCCAAGCATAAATCGTTGGGGGTAAAGACAGTGCAGTGTGAAGATGAGATTGCCGGATGTGCTTCTGCCGTAGGAGCTTCGTTTGCCGGGGCACTGGCTGTAACGACCACTTCCGGACCGGGTATCTGTTTGAAGAGTGAGGCCATGAACCTGGCGGTGATTACGGAACTTCCGCTGGTGATTGTAGACGTACAGCGTGGAGGCCCTTCTACCGGACTGCCGACCAAGTCGGAACAGACCGACTTGCTTCAGGTACTTTTCGGACGTAATGGAGAAAGTCCGATGCCTGTGGTAGCCGCTTCTTCACCGACCGACTGTTTTGATGCGGCTTATCTGGCCTGCAAGGTTGCTCTGGAACACATGACTCCGGTCGTTCTGTTGACCGATGCCTATATTGCCAATGGCTCTGCCGCATGGCGTCTGCCCGATTTGAATACTTATCCTTCTATCTGTCCGCCTTACGTGAAGCCGGAAATGGCTGATTCATGGACACCGTTCCAGCGTGACCCGCAGACGGGTGTGCGTTACTGGGCTACACCGGGTACTCCGGGATTTATGCACCGTATCGGAGGATTGGAAAAGAGCAACGAAACCGGAGCCATTTCTACGGAACCGGAAAACCATTTCCTGATGACGAAATTGCGTGCCGAAAAGGTAGAAAAAATTGCCGATTCATTGCCGCCGCTTACGGTGGAAGGCAATCCGGATGCCGATTTGCTGATTGTAGGCTTTGGAGGTACTTACGGGCACTTGCATTCTGCCATGGATCAGTTGAACGCCATGGGAAAGAAAGCAGCACTGGCACATTTCCGTGTTATCAATCCGTTGCCGAAAAATACAGCCGAAGTATTGCGGAAATACAAGACCATCGTGGTGGCCGAACAAAATATGGGACAGCTGGCAGGTTATCTCCGCATGAAAGTGGAAGGTATTCACCTGCATCAGTTCAATCAGGTAAAAGGCCAGCCGTTCGTAGTAAAAGAGCTGGTAGAGGCTTTCAGTCAACTTTTTTAATGATTCATCAATAAATATTCTGGAGGAATAACAATGAGTGAAACAAAATATACGGCAGCAGATTACAAATCCGGACAGCCTCGCTGGTGTCCGGGCTGCGGCGACCACGCTTTCCTGAATTCTTTTCACAAGGCTTTGGCCGAACTGGGAGTACCTCCCCATGAAATTGCGGTGATTTCCGGTATCGGATGTTCTTCGCGTTTGCCTTATTACATGAATACGTATGGCATGCACACCATTCACGGACGTGCGGCTGCCATTGCTACGGGAGCCAAGGTGGTTAATCCGAATCTTACTATCTGGCAGATTTCCGGTGACGGTGACGGCCTGGCCATCGGTGGTAACCATTTTATCCATGCTATCCGTCGTAATGTAGATATTAACATCATCCTGTTGAATAACCGTATTTACGGATTGACCAAGGGACAGTATTCTCCGACTTCAGCCCGTGGGTTTGTAAGTAAATCTTCTCCCTACGGTACAGTGGAAGATCCTTTCCGTCCGGCAGAATTGTGTTTCGGAGCTCGCGGCCGTTTCTTTGCCCGTTGTGCGGCAGTAGATGGCGGTCCCTCTGTGGAAGTGCTGAAAGCAGCTGCCCGTCATAAAGGTACGTCGGTAGTGGAAGTATTGCAGAACTGTGTCATCTTCAATGACGGTACGCACAATGCGGTGGTCAAGAAGGAAGATCGTGAACGCAATGCGATTTATCTGGAGCACGGTAAGCCTATGCTCTTCGGTCCGAACAAAGAATTCGGTCTGATGCAGGAAGGCTTCGGGCTGAAAGTGGTGAAACTGGGTGAGAACGGTATCACGGAAAAAGACATCTTAGTGCACGATGCCCATTGTGAAGATCACACCCTTCAGTTGAAACTTGCGCTGATGGAAGGCCCGGATTTCCCGATAGCCTTGGGTGTGATTCGTGATGTGGATGCACCGACATACGATGAGGCAGTAGAAGCCCAGATTGAAGAGGTTTCAGCCAAGAAAAAGTATCACACGTTTGCCGAATTGCTGGAAACGAATGATACGTGGGAGATTAAATAACGTAATAAGATAGTTCTAAGAGGAGCCGGTGATTTCTTTCGCGCGGCTCCTTATTTGTCTTTATTCTTTATTTATCACGATTTTGTGTATTTTTGTATGACATTTTAATAAATGAATTATAGTTATGACAAGAAGCATCGGTAATATGAAAATTTATTTTACAGCTATTTTCTGGATTGTCTGTTGTCAGATTGCACGAGCTTCTGCTTCTTCTTATTCTTCTTTTGTGATTAATCACCTGCAGGGGCTTTCAAATAGTGCAGTGTTAAGTATTTTGCAGGATAACCAGGGACTCATGTGGTTCGGTACTTATGATGGTTTGAATTGTTACGATGGAAGAACAATTGAGGTGTTCCGTACTGATTTTTCCAAAGGGCGGACATTGGATAATAATATTATTTCCCGCATTCAGGTAGCAGGGAACGATAAATTGTGGGTACAGAGCTTCTTGGGAATTAATTTGTTTTCGACAGATTCTTTATCCGTGATAGATAATTACATTTTTCCAAATGAAGAAACTATCGTTTATTCTAACAGGAAAGGTGACAGTTGGGTCTTAGGGAAGCGTAATCTGTATTATTATAATACATATCATCAATGTTTTATCAAGGCGGATAGCGTGAAAATGCATCTTGATAATCTTGCACAATGTGCTTTTGTGGACGATAAAGGTGGATTACATGTGGTTCCGGCCAATGATACGCAAATGTATCATTTTTCATTGAATACATTTTCATCCGATTCATTGCAGGTTCACATGCAGGTAGCTTCTTCTCCATTGCATTCCAAACATATAAAGAATACATTTATTCAGGGAGGAGTCATTTGTTTTATCGATGAAGCGTATGATTTGTATCTTTATGATGTGTCGAAAAAATCGAAGATGTATATTCGTAACGTCAGGGAACTGTATACGAAGTATGGAAATTTTATAGATGTTTTTCCTTTTTATGATGATATCCTGGTAACACTTCATACGGGAGGTGTACTTCGTTTGATGGCTTCGCAGCAGTATGCTGAGGATTTGATGCGGGTTGATTTGCGTATATTTTCTGCTTATACAGATAATCAACAGGGCATTTTATGGCTGGGAACCGATGGGAACGGCGTGGTTAAGTTTACTAAAAAGAATGCATTAGTTACGAATTTGCTGCTGAATCACTTGTCTCCTGCTATCAGTGGACAAGTTAGAGGAATTATGACAGACCGTTATGGTACTTTGTGGATAGGAACAAAAGGAGATGGCTTGATATGTATTCCTGATTATCAAAAAGATTTTGACGGGAAATCGCTTTTTATTTATTCTCCAAAAGGAAAGTTGCCCTTAGCGAATTATATGCGTGGGCCTAATTTCTATCCGGTTTTTTTACTTAAAAAGAAAAATAACAGTGATGATTTCTGGGTGGGAATGTCTGATTCTTTACTTTATTATTACTCTTATCAGGAGGATAGATTGATTCAGGTACAGGGGTCTATACATCGTTCAACGGAGATACATGGCATATACGAAGAAAATGATTCTACTCTTTGGTTAGCAACGATGGGCAGCGGTCTGCTTCGAGTTACCTTGGATGTCTCTTCCAGAATCCCTCGCATTCGTAAGTTTAGATGTTTCCGTTGTTTTTCTGAACAAAAAGAGATTGTGGAATATTCCTCTTTGTGGGTACAAGGGGATTCTTTATTGTGGCTTGGAAGCCGGGGACAAGGACTCGTACGGTTTGATATAAAGAATCATGAATATCAAGTCTATTCGTTGCGTGAAAAATTGGGAAAGGCGGTAGACGATATATTGTGCTTGTGTGAATATGGGAAAAATCATTTCTTTGCTGGTACTACAGCTGGATTAGTTTCGGTCAATATTGACGGACGAAATATTATTCCTTCTTATATTGGACGAGAGCAAGGGCTTGTAAATGAGATGATACATGGCCTTGTGAAGGATGAAGCAGGTATTTTATGGATGGGAACAAATAAAGGAATGATAAAATACGATCCGGTTAGTGAAGGTTCCTACACATATTATTATAGCAAAGGAATTGAAATCGGAGAATTCAGTGATGATAGTTATTATCGAAGCCCTTACAATGGAGATATTTTCCTTGGGGGAGTAAATGGGCTGCTTTATATGGATGCTCATCAGTCGTCTATTCCTGAATATTATCCGGAGCTTATTCTTCGTCGATTAATGATTGATCGTGAAGAAGTGAATATCAATAAATATTATTCCTCAGATAAAAAGGCAATTTGCTTGTCTGAAGAGAAGAATACTTTTTCTTTACAGTTTGTGGCTTTAGATTATTTGAATTCCGACATTGAGTATTCTTATATATTAGAAGGCTATGACGAAAAGTGGAGTCTTTTCTCTAAGGAGAATGAGGCTGTATTCCGGCATGTCCCGCCTGGGGAATATATATTTCGCGTACGTTATAAAAAAGATGTGTTAGATACGGTTTGTAAGGAATATTCGGTTATAATTAAAATCGTTCCTTTGTGGTATCATACAGTGTGGGCATATGTAGGAATTTTCTTACTGTTTCTGGCTTGTCTGGTAGGATATGTTTATAAGTTATATCGTAAGGGATTTTTTAGTCATGTGGCAAGAGCCTGGGCTGTATCACGTAAGGGACTGGAAATCGAAAACGAAAGAGAACTTTCAATGAAGCAGGCTGCATTGGGAGATTGGGCTGACTATTTTTCTCATTGTCATTTACCTGAACAAATCACGTTTGTACAGAGAATTCTTGAGGTTATAAATGAGAATTTGGATAAAGAAGAGCTGGGACCAACCTTTCTGGCAGAAAAAATGCATGTAAGTCCTCGTCAATTTTATCGGAAATTCAAAGATTTATCGGGTATCACTCCCAGTGATTTTATTAAGAAATATCGAATAGTGAAGGCTGCTCATCTTTTGGCTGAAACAGATTTATCCATTCAGGAAGTTATTGAATCTGTCGGGATTTCCAGTCGTCCGTATTTCTATAAGGAGTTTGCAGAAAAATATGGAACCACTCCTAAAAATTATCGCATGCAGCATCGAAAAGATGAAAATGTGAATAATATGGAGTAAACTCTGAGAAAAGGGCATTTATGTAGTGGCATAGGTGTTCTTTTTTTGTTTATAGTTGTTCTCTAAATGATTTTATTACCTTTTCTTTATTTGTTCTCTAAATGAATATAGTGTAATGCAATATCTTGTAAATCAGCATGTAATTATGTTCTGCATTTTGTTTGTAATTCTTTGTTGAGACATTCTAATCAGCAAGTGGAAAATGTCTGTAGCAAGGAAAGGTTTATAGTAGTTAAACTCTACTTTTACATGTAGTAAAAACTGACTTTAAACCTAATTTTAGTATGCTTCGAAAAATACAATTTTGCTTGCTTGCCGGACTGCTCGCTTCTCCGGTATTTGCTCAACAAAAGGCAGTGGATTATGTAAATCCAATTATTGGAACCAATGGGATGGGACATACTTTTCCCGGCGCTTGTGTACCTTTTGGCTTGATACAGCTTAGTCCGGATACTGATACTATCCCTCACAATGTAAATGGAGAATACCAGAAGGATGTATATAAATATTGTGCCGGTTACCAATATTCAGATCCTACTATTGTAGGCTTTAGTCATACACATTTAAGTGGTACGGGACACTCCGACTTGGGGGATATGTTGATTATGCCGACGGTGGGAGAGCTGAAACTGAATCCGGGACGTGCTTCTCATCCGGATGAAGGATACCGTTCCCGTTACAGTCATTCCACTGAGCATGCATCGGCTGGATATTATGAAGTAGAGCTGGAAGATTATAAGATAAAGGCTCAGCTTACAGCTACTCCTCGTGTCGGTATTCATAAATATACTTACCCTTCCTCTGACGGGCGTATTGTTCTCGATTTGAATCATGGTATTTATAATTATGATGGGAAAGTGCTTTGGAGTTATTTGAGAGTAGAAAACGATACTCTTCTGACCGGCTATCGGATAACTAACGGATGGGCCCGGACGAACTATACGTATTTTGCCATTTCTTTCTCACAGCCGATAAAAGATTACGGGTATGTAGATAAAAAGAAACCGGTTTATACGGGTTTCTGGAGACGTTTTAAGATGGATCGTAACTTCCCGGAAATAGGCGGACGTTCTGTGGTTTCTTATTTTAATTTTGACACTTCTTCCAATAAAGAACTGGTAGTAAAAGTGGCTCTTTCGGCTGTCAGCACGGAGGGGGCACTGAAAAATTTATTGGCAGAAGCTGGTGGAAAAAGCTTTGAGCAGGTAGTAGCGGAAGCATCAGAAGCTTGGAATGAAAAGCTGGAACTGTTTGAAATAGAAGGAACGGAAGACCAGAAGGCCATGTTCTATACTTCGCTGTACCATACGATGATTAACCCTTCTGTGTATATGGATGTGGATGGGCATTATCGCGGACTTGACCATAATGTGCATCAGGCGGAAGGATTCACTAATTATACAATTTTTTCTCTGTGGGATACCTACCGTGCAGAACATCCGTTCTTGAACCTGGTTACTCCTTTGCAAAATGCGGATATGGTGAAGTCTATGATTGTGCATCAACAACAGAGCATACATAAAATGCTGCCGGTATGGAGCTTGATGGGAAATGAAAACTGGTGTATGAGTGGCTATCATGCCGTACCTGTATTGGCTGATGCTATAGCTAAGAAGGTTGTTACGGAAAAAGAAGCGGCTTTACAGACGATGGTGGAAACATCGAATGTAGATTATTATGACCATTTGGACGATTACAAGGAACTGGGATATATTCCTTTTGAAAAGAGCAGTACGGCAGTTTCCTCTACCTTGGAGTTTGCGTATGACGACTGGGCTATCTATCAGACGGCCTTGCAGGCTGGCAAAGAAGATATTGCCAAGAAATATTATGCCCGTGCCTTGAATTACCGTAATGTGTTTGATAAGAAAAGAGGTTTTGCTTGTCCACGTGATGCGAAAGGGAACTTTAAGGCGGATTTTGATCCTTTGCAGACACATGGAGAAGGTTTTATTGAAGGAAATTCATGGAATTTCTCTTTTCATGTACCTCATGATGTATACGGTGTGATGGATTTGATGGGAGGAGAGAAAGTTTTCCTGAATCGTCTGAATGAGCTTTTTGAGATGCATCTTCCAAAAAAATATTACGAAAAGAACGAGGATATTACGGAAGAAGGTCTGATAGGTGGTTATGTACACGGCAATGAACCCAGTCATCATATTCCTTATCTGTATGCCTGGACTTCACAGCCTTGGAAAACACAGTTCTGGACACGTGAGATTGTAGACCGGATGTATCGCAATGATATTAACGGGTTAGGAGGAAATGATGACTGCGGTCAGATGTCAGCCTGGTACATGTTTACGGTGATGGGCTTTTATCCGGTTTGTCCTGGAACGGACCAATATGTACTTGGAGCTCCTTATTTCCCTTACCTGAAACTACATCTTCCTAATGGAAAAACGTTGGAAATCAAAGCTCCTGGTGTAAGCGACAGCCGGCGTTACGTACAGTCGCTGACCATTAACGGAAAGAAATACGAAAAACTGTATGTCACTCATGCAGACCTGCTGGAAGGCGGTGTATGGGAATTTAAGATGGGAGCCTCTCCAAACAAGAAAAGAGGACAAAAAACAGAGTATAAACCTTATTCATTAACTAACGGAATTAAATAAGTATGAAAACACAATTGTTATTGGCCGGTATAGCCTTTGGGTTGGCCGGAATCTCGGCTTGCACCGGGCATCAGTCAAATTCAGAGGAGAAAACGGTGGATATCTGGAAGGATTATCCTGTAGGTTATATTGTATTCGATGACCAGGCGCCCGAGACAGAAGGTTCAAAGGTTTACCATCGTATTGTGACTCATCCGCAGGATTACATTGCAGAACAGGCGCGTACGGTGTTAGCCACATTGTATGATGCTCCGTCGGACAGCATTGTTCCGGTAGATACTATTCACTATTCGTTGCAGGATATAGAAGGAGTCTCAGCTAAGGATGGTGGAAATGGGGTAGTAAGTATCTTCTATAGTACTCGTCATATTGAAAAATCGTTTGCTGCTAATGACACGGCAAAATTGTTTTTCGAAACCAGAGGTGTTCTGCTGCATGAACTGACTCATGCTTATCAGTTAGAGCCGCAGGGAATAGGAAGCTATGGAACCAACCGTGTGTTCTGGGCCTTTATCGAAGGCATGGCTGATGCCGTACGTGTGGAAAATGGAGGATTTACTCCGGCTGACCGTCCGAAAGGAGGAAATTACATGGACGGATACCGTACAGCAGGATATTTCTTTGTTTGGTTGAAAAACAATAAGGACAAGAATTTCCTGCGTAAGTTCAACCGTAGTACGTTGGAGGTTGTTCCCTGGTCGTTTAATGGAGCGATTAAGTATGCATTGGGAGAAGAATATGATATAGATAGTTTGTGGCATGAATATCAGGTGGCTGTAGGCGATATTAAGGAATAGTAAAAAACAGTTGATTATGAAGCGTATTCTTAAAATATTCTTTTTGTGTACAGCTTTGCCAGTGTGTTCGCTTTCAGCTGAAAGTCTGACACAGTATGTCAATCCGATGATTGGTACTGATGGTTACGGCAATGTTTATCCGGGTGCACAGATTCCGTTTGGTGGTATACAGATAAGTCCGGATACGGATGCTAAGTTCTATGATGCAGCGGCCGGATACAAGTATAATCACACTTCTATTCTGGGATTCAGCCTGACACATCTGAGCGGAACAGGAATTCCTGATTTGGGTGATTTCTTATTCATACCTGGAACAGGGGAGATGAAACTCGAGCCGGGTACACGGGAGAACCCCACAGAAGGTTATCGTTCGCGTTATTCTCATGAGAAGGAGTGGGCTTCTCCTAATTATTATGCTGTAGAACTGTCTGATTACGGTGTGAAAGCTGAAATGACAGCCGGATTACGTAGTGGCATGTTCCGTTTCACCTATCCTAAGTCGGACAAGGCATTTATCATGATTGACATGAACCATACCCTTTGGCAGAATTGTGAATGGTCAAATTTGCGTATGGAGAATGACTCTACCCTGACAGGTTACAAGCTGGTAAAGGGCTGGGGACCGGAACGCCATGTCTATTTTACCGCAGTATTTTCTAAGAAGCTGAAAAACCTGCGTATCATGCAGGATAAGAAACCGGTTATCTATAACACTTCCCGTTTCCGCAGTTGCTATGAAGCGTGGGGAAAGAATCTGATGGCTTGTATCTCCTTTGCAGCCGAAGAGGGAGAAGAAGTGATTGTGAAAACATCGGTGTCGGCTGTCAGTACTGCTGGAGCGACACTGAACTTACAGGAACTGAACGGTATGACATTCGATGCTTTACGTGAAAAGGGAGTCGGTCTGTGGGAAAAGGAATTGTCCAAGTATCAGATTGAGGCCAAACCGGAAGTGAAGGAAGCTTTTTATACGGCTGCCTATCGTGCAGCGCTGCATCCGTTTGTTTTTCAGGATGCAGACGGCCAGTTCAGAGGGTTGGATAAGAACATTGAGAAAGCCGGGGGTTTTACCAATTACACTGTCTTCTCATTGTGGGATACATACCGTGCCTTGCATCCTTGGTTTAACCTGGTACATCAGGATGTCAATGCAGACATTGCCAATTCGATGCTGGCCCACTATGACAAAAGTGTAGAGAAGATGTTGCCGATATGGTCTTTCTATGGCAATGAAACCTGGTGTATGATTGGTTATCATGCTGTATCTGTACTGGCAGATATGATTGTGAAGGGCGTAAAAGGTTTTGATTACGAACGTGCCTATGAGGCCATGAAGACTACAGCGATGAACGAACACTATGACTGTCTGCCGGAATACCGTGAGAATGGCTATGTTCCTTTTGACAAGGAAGCTGAATCTGTTTCAAAGACATTGGAGTATGCTTATGATGACTACTGTATTGCGCAGGCTGCCAAGGCATTGGGTAAGACAGAGGATTATAAGTACTTCCTGAACCGTTCGCTTTCATACCAGACGTTGATTGATCCGGAGACAAAGTACATGCGTGGCAAAGACAGTAAAGGTAACTGGCGTACACCTTTCAGTCCGATAGCTTATCAGGGACCGGGTTCGGTGAACGGATGGGGCGATATAACCGAAGGTTTCACGATGCAGTACACATGGTATGTACCTCACGATGTGCAGGGATACATCAATTTGGCAGGAAAGAAACTTTTTCAAAAACGGTTGGATGAACTGTTTACCGTGGAGTTGCCTGAAGATATTCCTGGCGCTCACGATATACAGGGACGCATTGGCGGATATTGGCATGGAAATGAGCCTTGTCATCATGTAGCCTATCTCTATAACTATTTAGGTCAGCCTTGGAAATGCCAGTACTGGGTGCGTGAGATTACTTCCCGTTTCTATGGCAATGAGCCGGGCTCGCTGAGTGGAAATGACGACTGCGGTCAGATGTCGGCATGGTATATGTTTAACTGTCTGGGATTTTATCCGGTAGCTCCTTCCAGCAACTTTTATAACATCGGTTCGCCTTGTGTCAAGAGCCTGACAGTGACATTGAGCAATGGCAAGCAGATAAAGATGACTACGGAAGGTTGGTCAGAAGAGGCAGTTTACGTAAAGGACCTGTATGTGAACGGACAGAAATATACGAAATCCTATTTGCCGTACGACATGGTAAAAGAGGGAGTAACACTACATTTTGTCATGAGTGAAAAGCCTTCTTACAAAAGAGGAGTGGCTAAAGGGGATATACCTCCATCAATATCTTTACCTAATAAAACTGCTTTGTATCGAAGTGAATAATAACATAATATTAACCTTTAATGTAATGTAATATGAAAGCAACATTTTTTATGCAGCGTCCTATAACAGGCTTGCGTTATAAGTCGGTGGCTGCTTTATTGGCGTGTGGAAGTATGGGAATGCCTTTTGCTGTTGCTGCAGAGACTGCAGGAGAATGGGGAAATATGGCAAAGGAAACCATGCAGCAGACTCAAAAAGTGAGTGGTACTGTGGTTGATAAAGATAATGTGCCTATCATTGGTGCTACGGTTGTAGTAGAAGGTACATCAACAGGTGTTATTACGGATTTGGACGGTCGGTATACGATTGATATGCCAGCAGGAAAAAATAAGTTACAGTTTTCTTATATAGGTTATTCTACTTTAACCGTAGATGTTAATTCTCGTGCAGAAGTAAACGTTACTTTATTCGAAGAAACGGTAAATATGCAGGAAGTTATTGTAGTAGGCTATAATACGGTGAAAAGAGGACAGTTGACAGGAGCAGTTGATATGGTGAAGAGTGAGAAAATCTCGAATCAGACTTCTGCTGCATTGGAAGACCGTTTGCAGGGAAAAGTCGCTGGTTTGATGATTTCTACCGGTTCTGGTCAGCCTGGTAGCTCTGATGTCAAGGTTCGTATTCGAGGAACCGGATCTATTAACGGTTCTAATACTCCGCTCTATATATTAGACGGTGTAATGATTGAGGCTGCTCAGTTTGCTTCTTTGAATAATGATGATATTGCCGATATTCAGGTACTTAAGGATGCTTCTGCAACAGCAATTTATGGATCTCGGGGTTCTAATGGTGTAATTGTGATTACAAGTAAGCGTGGTAAGGAAGGACGTACCTCTGTAAATTATAATCTCAAATTGGGAACTTCTATTATGCGTGATTTGAAGAATAGGATGATGACAGGTGCGGAGAATATCTTATACCAAACTTATTGTGCAGAACAGAATCCTGACTCTAATCAGTTCCCTTTAATGCATTTGTTAAGCCTTGAGAGTAAAGAAAAGCAAGGTACGATTAGTGCCAGTGAATTGGCTGAATTGAATGCAGGACGCGGTCGCTTGGAAAGTGCACGTGCTACTGATACCGATTATTTGGATTTGATGACACAGAATGGCTTTACAATGGAGCATAATGTGTCTGTGAACGGAGGAAATGAGAAAACGAAGTTTTATGTTTCGGGTTCTTTCTTAAAGCAAGATGGAGTTCTGAAAGAGTCTGGAATGTCTCGTTATTCTGGCAGATTTAATTTAGACCATAAATTGAGCAGAGTGATAGATTTTGGTCTGAGTACCAGCATAGGTTATTCGGATTCAAAATTTGCTGACCCAGATTATGATGAGTCCGGAAACCGTCAAAGCTGGATGAACCCTTGGTTTACTACCTATCTGGCATATCCTTATGAAAACCCGGATGAATGGTTTAATGGGGATAACCCGACTTTACTTACCAAATATCTTCATCGTAAAAAGGGATTGCTTCGTTTGGTCGGATCAGCTTATGTAAATGTAAATATTACTGACTGGTTGCGTTTTAAGACTAATTTTGGTATGGACTATTATGGTCGTAAAACTACTACCACTCTGGACCGTGAACATCCAAAGGCAGTCAGCAATCATGGCTATATGTCGCAAGCCACTTCAGACATGCGCCGTTATACGTGGACAAACACGTTGAATATGATGAAAACCTTTAATGATATTCATTCATTATCGGGAGTTGTAGGTTTTGAATTGTATGATGGAGTATATTCTGGATTTAATCAGACCGGATATGATTTGGATCCGTTTATGTCTGATTCTCCGGCTGGTATCGGTGATAAGACTGGCTCATCCGATAATCCTCCTACAATTGGTGGTAGTAAGACACATAGTAACTTGATGTCCTTCTTTACTCAGTGGAACTATACTTTGAAAGATCGTTATAATTTCTCAGCGAGTGTACGTTATGATGAATCTTCTAAATTCTTAGGTAGCAATAAAGGAGCAGCGTTTTGGTCAGCTGGTGTTGCCTGGACTATCAGCAATGAAGATTTTATGAGTCGCTTTGAAAAGATTAATCAATTGAAATTGCGTGCCAGCTACGGTACAACGGGTAATCAAGATGGAATCAGTGACTTTGGCTCTTTCAATGGGTATACAAAAACATCTTATAACGGACAATCTGGCTATTATCACAGTATATTAGGAAATGCAGACTTAAAGTGGGAAACTTCAGGACAGTTTGATTTAGGTATGGATTTACGTATGTTTGATAATCGCTTGAATGTTTCTGCTGATTTTTATATTAAGAATACTCAAGATTTGCTGATGGATAAAAAAATCTCACAGACATCTGGGTTTAGTGAAATAAAAACGAATGCAGGTTCTATTCGTAATACTGGTATTGAATTGTCAATAAGTGGAACGCCTGTACGTACTGCTGATTTTGAATGGAATATTGGAGCTAATATTACGTATAATAAAAACCAGATTACTGACCTTGGTACTTGGGCAAATGCGGACAACAAGTTTGTAAATGGAGATTATCTTTATGAAGTTGGTAAGTCTTTAGGTACTTGGTACATGGTAGAATGGGCCGGTGTAAATCCTGAAACAGGAGAAGTATGGTTCTATGATCAGAAAGGTGGAAAAACGGAAGATATTTCTCAGGCACCTTTTGTTGATAAGTTCAAATCATCTGAAGTTCCTGTGTTTGGTGGATTTGATACCAGTCTGACTTATAAAGGAATTTCCTTGTCAGCCAATTTTACTTATGCATTGAATTATTATATTATGAATGCTACTCGCTGGTATGTAGATAACCATAATTTTAATGGTAACAAACCGGCTTATATGTTGACAATGTGGAGACAACCTGGTGATATAACCAATGTGCCTCGTTTTGATTCCCAAAATAACCCGAGTCCTTGGGCTTCACAATTCCTTGAAGATGCTTCTTTCTTGCGCTTAAAAACATTGCGCTTGTCTTGGACTCCTTCTCGTAAGTTGTTGGAAAAGCAGAAAGTGTTCCAGTCAATGAATATATTCTGCCAGGGTGAAAATTTGTTTACAGTAACTGGATATTCAGGCATGGACCCGGAAGTAAGTGGAGATACAGACTATATGTCATATCCAACTCCTATATCAGTTACTTTTGGAGTTAATGTAAGTTTTTAATTAATTAAAACGAATGAAATTATGAAGACATTATATCAAGCCCTTTGCATTGGGGGAATGGCATTGATGGCTGTTTCTTGCGATTATACAGATTTGCAGCCAACAGATCAGATTGGTGATGAAATGATTTTTAGTTCTGTATCAGCTTTAGAACAGACGGTTACAGGTGCGTATGCACAAATGTCTGCAAAACAGATTATTCGTGTGACTGCAGTATTGTCTGATGATGTGATTAAAGGAGGACAAAATGGAGGAGCCGGTGATGATACATATCAGTGGACTTATACAGCTTCTACGGGTGAACATGCTGATATCTGGTCTAAAGAATGTAATGTAATTAATCAGGTAAATAGAATCTTGAAAGGAGCAGAGAGCGTAGAAGCTACTACTGATGAAGAAGTTGCCAGTAAAAATAATAGTATTGCTACTGCTAAATTCTTGAGAGCATATAATAGCTTAGAATTATTATTGTTCTTCTCTGATATTGAAAAAGAAGATTCATACGGTATTCCTTATGTAAAGGAACCGGTTGTGCTGGAAACTCCGGGCCGGAATACTGTTGGGGAATGCTTTGATTACATGATTCAGGACTTAACTGATGCGCGTCCTTTATTGCGTCAGGTTGCTCCAGATGATCCGGTTTATGTATCACAAACTGCCGTGGATGCATTGTTGGCTCGTATATATTTGTATAAAAAAGATTATGGCAAGGCTTATCAGTATGCGGATGCCGTTCTGCAACAGAAGTCTTTTGCCACTATGGGTGAGTATACGGATATTTGGAGTGATAAGAGTAATGCAGATATAATCTGGAAACTGAAAAGAGCGGTTGGTGAGGAAACTATTGGTACAATATTCTGGGGTGCAGATAACAGTAGTTCTTTTGAAGCTGCTCCTGAATTAATCAATTCTTACTTGGCTGACGATATTCGATTGAATTTGTTCATTGCTGACGGCGTGGATCGTGATGGAGTTGCCGTAAAGAAGGTCAATAAGTATAAAGGAACAGAAGCAAATGTAGGATTAGCTGATGGTAAGATGTTGCGTTCATCCGAAATGCAGCTAATAAAGGCAGAAGCTATTGCTTATACAGATCTTGACAAGGCAAATGTCTTGTTAAATGATTTAAGACGTGAGCGCATTTCAGGATGGGTTGATCAGAATTATGGAACATTAGATGAATTTATGGAGGAATTACTAGTGGAGCGTAGAAGAGAATTGTGTTATGAAGGACATCGTTTCTTCGATATGCGTCGGTTTGGAAAATCTCTTTACAAGCCTGTGATTAAAAAGACATTGGAAGCAGGTAATTTCCGTTGGTTAATGCCGATACCACTGGGTGAACTTCAAGGTAATTCTGTAATTGCTAAGCAGCAAAATCCTGGTTATTGATAAAAGGAGAGGATGCAATCGCATCCTCCTTTATTTATTCTTTTTCTCCATAACACAAATCGCCTGCATCTCCCAGTCCCGGCACGATATAGGAATGAGCATTCAGTTCCGGGTCGATGGCGCCGCACCATACGGTGGTTTTTTCAGCCGGGAATACTTTTTTGATATGCTCGATGGCTTGACGGCTGGCAATGACCGAAGCAATGTGTATATGCGCTGGCTCTCCTTTGGTAAGTAAAGCTTCGTAGGCTAATTCCATGGAACTGCCGGTAGCCAGCATCGGATCGGTCAGAATCAGAATCTTTCCGTCCAGTCGCGGAGAAGCAATGTATTCAATGTGGATATCAAAGTTGTCTTCATTGATGTACTTACGATAAGCAGAAACGAAGGCATTTTCCGCATGGTCGAAATAATTGATAAATCCCTGATGAAGTGGAAGTCCTGCACGAAGGATGGTAGCTACTACGGGCTGTTCGGAAGGTATGTTCTCTACGGCTGTGGCGAGTGGGGTTTGTACGGATACCGGATGGTAGGGAAGGGTCTGGCTGATTTCGTATGCCATGATTTCACCCACACGTTCAATGTTGCGTCGGAAGCGGATGCGGTCACCTTGTACATGTACGTCGCGGATTTCAGAAAGAAACTGGTTGAAAAGGCTGTTGCTTTGGTTAAAGTTGATTATTTTCATAAACATTTTCAGGTTCTTAGGGGTTTTATTATTTAGATTTCAGTCTGCAAAGAAACAAAATAAAATTGATTTGTAATGTGGATTTGACAATTTTGTTACACAAGTATAAATCTTTAAATGATTACGGATTTTTTTCTGTAATAACTTCTTTGAATTAAAAATATCTACTACTTTTGTAGTGCCTAAAACAAGGAGATGTTGAAGAGCAGAAAAAGCAGATTAGGCTTACAGATTTAGACAATAAACATTTGATATAATAACCAAATTAATCATTTGAACAATGGCAAATTTAGATCTTACTAAGTACGGTATCACTGGAACCGTAGAAATCGTACACAATCCTTCTTACGATGTATTGTTTGCAGAAGAAACAAAAGCAGGTTTGGAAGGCTTCGAAAAAGGTCAGGTAACTGAACTGGGTGCAGTAAACGTAATGACTGGTATCTACACTGGTCGTTCTCCTAAAGATAAATTCTTGGTAAAAGACGCTACAAGTGAAAACACTGTATGGTGGACTTCTGAAGAATATAAAAACGACAACAAGCCTGTAACTACAGAAACTTGGAATGTATTGAAAGAATTGGCTGCTAAAGAATTGTCAAACAAGAAATTGTATGTTGTTGATGGTTTCTGCGGCGCTAACGAAGCTACTTGCTTGAAAGTTCGTTTCATCATGGAAGTTGCATGGCAGGCTCACTTCGTAACTAACATGTTCATCCGTCCGTCTAAAGAACAGTTGGAAAACTTCGAACCTGATTTCGTTGTTTACAACGCTTCTAAGGCTAAAGTTGAAAACTACAAAGAACTGGGTCTGAACTCAGAAACTGCAGTTGTGTTCAACTTGACTACTAAAGAACAGGTTATCCTGAACACTTGGTACGGTGGTGAAATGAAGAAAGGTATGTTCTCTATGATGAACTACTTCAACCCGTTGCGTGGTATCGCTTCTATGCACTGCTCTGCTAACACTAACATGGAAGAAACTGAATCAGCTATCTTCTTCGGTTTGTCTGGTACTGGTAAGACTACTTTGTCTACAGACCCGAAACGTAAGTTGATTGGTGATGACGAACACGGATGGGATAACGAAGGTGTATTCAACTACGAAGGTGGTTGCTACGCTAAGGTTATCAACCTGGATAAAGAATCTGAACCAGATATCTACAACGCAATCAAACGTGACGCTCTGTTGGAAAACGTAACAGTAGACGCTAACGGTAAGATTGACTTCGCAGATAAGAGCGTAACTGAAAACACTCGTGTTTCTTATCCTATCCACCACATCGAAAACATCGTGAAACCTACTTCTAAGGGTCCTCACGCTAAACAAGTTATCTTCTTGTCTGCTGATGCATTCGGTGTATTGCCTCCAGTATCTATCTTGAATCCTGCACAGGCTCAGTACTACTTCTTGTCTGGATTTACTGCTAAGTTGGCTGGTACAGAACGTGGTATCACTGAACCGACTCCGACATTCTCTGCTTGCTTCGGTGCTGCTTTCTTGAGCTTGCATCCTACTAAATATGCAGAAGAACTGGTTAAGAAGATGGAAATGACTGGTGCAAAAGCATACTTGGTTAACACTGGTTGGAACGGAACTGGCAAACGTATTTCTATCCGTGATACTCGTGGTATCATCGACGCTATCCTGGATGGTTCTATCGAAAAAGCTCCTACTAAGACTATTCCTTACTTCGATTTCGTTGTTCCGACAGAATTGCCGGGTGTTGATCCGAAGATCTTGGATCCGCGTGACACTTACGCTGATGCTGCTGAATGGACTAAGAAAGCTGAAGACTTGGCTGGACGTTTCATCAAGAACTTCGCTAAGTTTACAGGTAACGAAGCTGGTAAGGCTTTGGTTGCTGCTGGTCCGAAATTGTAATTCAGACTTACAAAATCTTAAATATGAAAGCGGTTTCCTTCGGGAAGCCGCTTTTTTTGTATCTTTGGTCGTAGTTTTAATTCGTAAATCTAATTTATTATGAGAAAGTCTATTCATCTTCTATCCATTCCAGTTGTGGCTTGTTGCTTGTCGTGTACTTCCGGAAAGGTGCTTCCGCCTGAACCGATTCTTCCTGTGCCTGAACCTAAGCAGGTGGAATGGCAGCAGATGGAAACGTATGCTTTTATCCATTTTGGCCTGAATACTTTTAATGACCGGGAATGGGGATATGGAGATACGGATCCGAAAACGTTTAATCCGACGAATCTGGATTGTGAGCAATGGGCGCAGACACTGGTAAAAGCTGGTATGAAAGGAGTGATTCTTACTGCCAAACATCACGACGGATTCTGTTTGTGGCCGTTTGAAGGTACAGACTATAGTGTAAAGAACTCTCCGTGGAAAAACGGACAGGGAAATGTGGTGAAAGAATTGTCGGAGGCTTGTAAGAAATATGGACTTAAGTTTGCTGTTTATCTTTCGCCATGGGATCGCCATCAGGCTAATTATGGTACGCCTGAGTATTTGCCTTACTTTTATGCGCAGCTACATGACTTGCTGACGAACTACGGACCTGTATTTGAAGTATGGTTTGACGGTGCTAATGGTGGTGACGGATGGTATGGTGGTGCCAAGGATATACGTACCATTGATCGCAAGAACTATTATAATTATCCTCGTATTTATGAAATGCTGGACAGTATTCAGCCTCAGGCTATCATTTTCTCGGATGGAGGACCTGGTTGCCGTTGGGTAGGTAACGAGAAAGGTTTTGCTGGAGCTACCAACTGGTCATTCCTGCGAAAGGGAGAGGTGCATCCGGGATATGATAAGAACTATGAATTGCAGTATGGACATCCGGATGGAAATCAGTGGGTGCCTGCAGAGTGTGATGTGTCTATCCGTCCGGGATGGTTCTATCATCCGGAGGAAGATGACAGAGTAAAAAGTCCGGATCAGCTGGTGGATTTGTATTACCGCAGTGTGGGGCATAATGCCACTTTGTTGTTGAACTTCCCAGTAGACCGGAGAGGGCTGATTCATCCGGTAGATTCTGCCAATGCGGTTCGTTTTCATGAGATGATTCAGCAGCAGTTGAAGACAAATCTGGTGGCAGGAATGACTCCCAAGGTTTCAAATGAACGTGGAGGAGATTTTGTGGCATCTGCCTTGACCGATGATAATTTTGATACTTACTGGGCTACGGAAGACGGGGTAACTACAGCTGATATCGAGTTCTCGTTTGATACGCCTGCTCGGATGAACCGTATGATGCTTCAGGAATATATTCCGTTGGGACAGCGTGTAAAGGCATTTGTGGTGGAATATCTTGATAAAGATACATGGCTTCCGGTGAAACTGAATGAAGAAACGACTACCATTGGATACAAACGTCTGTTACGTTTTGAAACGGTGGAAACAAAGGGTATACGTATCCGGATTACAGATGCGCGTGGTCCGCTTTGTTTGAGCAGTGTGGGAGTGTATGATGCAGGCAATGTGTCTGATTCATTTGTAGAGAAGGTGGAAGACATTGAATCTTTGCCTTATCTTTTGCCGGATGTTAAAGCCGATGAGGCGGCAAAGGCTTCTGACAAGCAGGCGCAGACGACTTGTTTTGTAGAAGGTGACCGTTTGTTGATTGAACTTCAAGAGGAGCGACTGGTTTCTTCTCTTCATTTCTTGCCTGATCAGGGTGAACCTAACAAGGGTCTGATTGCCAATTATGAAATACGTGTCGGCGTGAGCAAGGATGCAGTGAGTCAACTGGTCAAATCGGGTGAGTTCTCAAATATACAGAACAATCCGGTGATGCAGTCGGTATTCTTTACTCCGGTAAAAGCCCGTTATATAGAGTTGAAGGCTACGCGTATGATTCGTGCGGGCGAACCGATGGGATTTGCCGAATTAGGGGTGAAATAACTAGGTGAAAATAAGAGTTTATGAAAAAAGTAATTTATTCAATGTTAGGAGCAGGGTTATTGTGCCTCTCCAGCTGCGGTGGACAGACGCAGACGGAACAGACCCCTGCGGTTGATAAATCTTCGGCTAAAAATCAGGTGATTGAAACTATCATGACGCGACGGAGTGTGCGAAAATATCTGCCGCAGCCGGTAAACCGTGATACAATGCAGATGATTCTGGACTGTGGTATTCATGCACCCAACGGACAGAATAAGCAGTCATGGGCAGTACGCGTGGTAGACAATCCGGAGTTTATCAATGGTATTACGGAGGTGTATAAGAAGTTGAATCCCAAAATGGCAGAAGATCCGGGATTCAAGAATATGTTCCGCAATGCACCTACGGTAGTATTTATAGCCAACGATACTTCGTATGACATGTCGCAGATAGACTGTGGACTGTTGGGAGAAAATATGATTCTTTCGGCTTGGTCAATGGGTATCGGTTCCTGCTGTTTGGGAAGCCCCATACGTTTTATGAAGACAGAGCCTCAGGTAGCAGACTATCTGAAGCGCCTGAATATACCTGAAGGCTATGAATTGTTGTATTGCATAGCCTTCGGATATCCAGATGAGTCACCGGCAGCCAAGCCGCGTGATGCATCGAAAGTGATGTTTGTGGAGTAATCTATTTATCGCGCTCCTAAATCGTCATAAGAAGATTGTAGAATCGCTTTCCCCAGTTCTGTGCGTCGTTCGTTCGGAGCTGGGGATTCTATTAATGTCTTGCCGGAATTGTTATCAATCAGTGTGGTACCGGTACTGTCGCGGAAGGCAAATCCGTTGTTATAGGTATAGTAAGCAAACGGGTACTTGTAGTTTTTACCTAACACGTTACGGCTGAAGTTGAATTCCTTATGGCTGATTCCCAATTGTGCCAGCAGGGTAGCGGCCATATCACTTTGGTTCATCAGTTTGTCAATGACCATAGGCTGCTTAATGGCGCCTCCTAACCATAGCATCGGAATGTGGTGGATACGTGGGTCATGCACCAGTCCTTCTTCCGGATAATAGTAGCCATGGTCTGGCAGACACACGATGAGTAAGTTCTTCCATTGAGGAAGCGTCTTGAGTTTGTCGATAAATTTCCCCAGACAATCGTCAGTGAAAGCAAAAGCATTAGGAATTTTCTCTTTCAGGCGATGGTAGGGTACCTCAAACGGCTCATGGCTGCTCAGGGTGAGGAAGGCCGTATGCCAGGGCTGGTCAGTATCCCGTTCTTTTATCTGGCGGTAGAGGTACTCAAAAGTAATGTCATCGTTTACTCCCCATGGGTTTTTCCGTTCTTCCATGCTGAAATCTACATCTGCTGTCAACTGTTGGTATCCGCTGCCCAGCAAATAACTCTTCATGTTGGTGAAGTTGATATCGCCTCCATACAGAAAATCTGTGGCATAGCCTTGTTCCCGCAGTTTCCCGGCAATAGAAGGCAAGGTGCGGCTTTTGGCGGGAGATTTCATGACGGAAACCGTCGGGAAGCTTTGGTATCCGCTGAAGGTACAGACCGTACCTCGGTCGGTTCGGAAACTGTTGGCATAACAATTAGTAAAGAAGACTCCTTCCTTGCTCAGGCGCTCCAGATTCGGACTGACACCGGGTATTCCTCCTAATGATTCTACGAATACTCCTCCAAAACTTTCCATGAGGATAATCAATACATTAGGACGGTTGGTGGTAAGTAATGAAACTTCATTCTCTCCTGTATCAGCATACAATCCTTCGAATAAACTTGCCCGTTTTTCTTCATCGAAGAAATTGAACTGCTGGGAAAAGTCGGTGGTTTTGCTGATGGAAGACAACAGACTGAAGTCCGGATTGATGGCGGAATGATTCAGAAATTCGTCATTGCAGAAATAGGCTTGTCCTACGTTGCTGGTTGATTCGGTTACACCTCCTCGTATGACGATAAAGATAACTCCTCCCAAAAGCAGAGTTATCAAACTGCCTGTGATACGCTTCTGGACTTGTGGCAGACAGTCTGGTGTGATCTTATATAATCCCCATGTCACCAAGGCTGATAAGATGAGGATACACAGCAGTCGTATCAGAATAAATCCAAAGGATACACTGGCCATGGCATTCTTCGGAGAATCCAGGTAGAGGAAGATGGAAGCATCTAATTTGAATCCCCAAAATGGATACAAGGCCATATCGCCGATGAAGATAAGTGTGGTAGCCAGACTGATTAAAACGTAGTAGCCGATAAGTATCTTTTTCAACGGGAAACGGCGGAACCATATACTGCAAAGAATGGCCAGCCAGGGGATGGCCGTCAGGTATCCGGTGGTTGCTGCGTCAAGCGTAAAGCCATGGAACAATACCCGAAGGTAGTCTATGAAAGCTGTTCCCTTCTCGCATGCACCGTTATAGAGCATAAAGACAGGTTTCTGAAGCAGGAAGTAGCCCAGTATGCTGGCAAAAAAACATCCCAGATATGTAAGTCTCTTTTTCATCTGTTTAAGTTTTTGATTATTTACGTCCGAAGTCAGCAGGGACTTCTCCCCATACGTCAGTCTCCCACTTGAGCAGGGGAGTGGTATAAGTGTTTTCCTTCAGCCATTTTTCTGCCCGTTCAATTAACTGGAAGAGTGCTTCTGTTTTCTCGGTTCGTTCCAGTTTGGTCTTGCATTTTCTTTGCTTCACCCAAGAGAGGGCATTACGACTGTCGGAGTAGATAGGCATGTTCAGGTTCTTTTGTTTAAGAAGTGCCAGTCCATGGACTATGGCCAGAAATTCTCCGATATTGTTGGTACCGTAAACTGGTCCGAAATGGAAGATTTCCTGTCCTGTCAGCAGGTATACTCCGCGATATTCCATGGGGCCAGGGTTACCGCTACAAGCAGCATCTACTGCCAGACAGTTTAAATTGAAGTTTTCGGGGAGTTGTGCCTCAGGCTTTTCTAAAGATGATGCACGGTGGCGGTTCATGTATTGATGTGCAGGAGTCGCGAAAGCATGTTCAGCTTCCTCTTGTGAATCGAATGACTTATATATGGCTCCTTTATAGCCTTGTATTTGCAGTTGGCAATCGGTCCACGAAGAATAGATGCCCGGATTCACTCCTTTCCAGACTACGTAGAATTTTTTTTTAGCCATAAGATGGTCTTTAAAAAGAAAGTGGCTGTGCAAAAAGAGTGTGGTTTACCCCTTTGCCAGCCACTTGATATACAAGATTGTGATTACATGCGTTCAGGTACTTCGATACCCAGCAAGCCCATAGCCAGCTTGACTACTTTGCCTACATTCTGGCTCAAGGCGAGACGGAATATTTTCAGAGCTTCATTTTCTTCACGCAGAATGCTGAAGTCATGATAGAACTGGTTGTATTCTTTTACCAGGTCGTAAGCATAGTTTGCCAGAATAGACGGATTGTAATCTGTTCCGGCTTGTTTCACTACGTTGGTAAAGTCTGCCAGCATTTGAATCAGACCTTCTTCTTTTGTACTCAGTTCAATACCGCTTGGGATGACAGCCGGGATGCTGAGTCCAGCTTCTGTAGCTTTACGCAGAATAGACTGGATACGTGCGTATGTATATTGGATGAACGGACCTGTGTTTCCGTTGAAGTCAATAGATTCTTTCGGGTTGAAAGTCATGTTTTTGCGTGCATCCACTTTCAAGATGAAATATTTCAAGGCGCCCAAACCTACGATGCGTGCGATGTCGTCTGCCTCTTCCTGAGTCAGTCCGTCCAGTTTGCCCAGTTCGTTGCTGGTTTCCTTGGCAGTTTCAATCATGGCCTCCATCAGGTCGTCAGCGTCTACTACTGTACCTTCACGGCTCTTCATCTTACCTTCCGGCAGTTCCACCATACCGTAAGAGAAGTGTACGAGGTCTTTACCCCATTCGAAGCCCAACTTGTCGAGCAGAATAGACAATACCTGGAAGTGATAGTTCTGTTCGTTACCTACCACATAAATCATCTTGTTGATAGGATAATCTTGGAAGCGCAGTTTGGCAGTACCGATGTCCTGTGTCATGTATACAGAGGTACCGTCACCACGGAGCAGCAATTTGTGGTCTAATCCTTCCGGAGTCAGGTCGGCCCATACAGAACCGTCTTCCTTGCGATAGAACAATCCTTTTTCCAGCCCTTCCATTACCTTTTCTTTTCCTTCAAGGTAAGTCTGTGATTCGTAGTATATCTTGTCGAAGCTTACTCCCATCATCTTGTAGGTTTCATCGAAACCTGCATATACCCAGTCGTTCATCTTCTTCCATAGGGCACGTACTTCCGGGTCGTTTGCTTCCCATTTGCGAAGCATTTCGCGTGCTTCCAGCATCAACGGAGAATTAGCTTCGGCTTTTGCCTTTGCTTCTTCTTCGTTCATTCCTTCAGCCTGATATTGAGCCATCAGTTCTTTCACTTCAGCTTTGTAGTGCTTGTCGAAAGCTACATAGTAATCACCAATCAGGTGGTCGCCTTTCTTGCCTGATGATTCAGGAGTTTCACCGTTGCCATATTTCAACCAGGCCAGCATGGACTTACAGATGTGGATACCCCGGTCGTTTACGATGTTTGTTTTTACCACCTTGTTACCGTTGGCAGCCATGATGTTAGCCAGCGCACTTCCCAGCAGGTTGTTACGCACGTGACCCAGGTGAAGCGGCTTATTGGTATTAGGAGAAGAATATTCAATCATGACAAGTGGCGCATTGTCGTCTGCTTTCTGTATACCCCACTGGTTATCGGTGTGGATACGGTTCAGCAGTTCAATCCATACGTCAGATGCAATGGTCAGGTTCAAGAAACCTTTAATTACGTTATAGTTTGCGATGGCCGGTTCATTCTGTTTCAAGTATTCCCCAATTTCTTGTGCAGTTTGTTCCGGGCCCTTTTTAGACATCTTCAGGAAAGGAAAGACAACCAGTGTCAGGTGGCCTTCAAACTCTTTCTTTGTTTTCTGAAGTTGAACCATTTTGGCAGGAACTTCCTGATTGTATAAGGTCTTTATACCGTTCAGGATAGATTCGGTCAGTTTATCTTCTATTTTCATGTGTATATAGTTTATGTAATTATCCTATCTTAACCGTACAAAGATAGTGATTTTTACGCTTTTCCTGCCGCTCCGTTGCGTATTATTACATATTCTTTCTCCATTCCGACGGAGAGACCCCTTCCTGAAGTTTGAATTGTTTGCTGAAGTGAGCTAAATCAGTGAAGCCTATTCGTTCGGCTATTTCTGACAAATTGCGCTTCGGAGGTTGTGTCATTAATAGTTTGGCTTCTTCTATGCGTAAGTGATTAAGCCATAAATTAAAGTTTAGTCCATAGGTATGATTGATGTAGTTTGACAGGTAGGTCCTGTTAATACCTATGGTTTTGCATAGTTCAATGATGGTAAGCCTGGAGTTTAAGAACCCTTTCTGTTTAATCCATTCTTCCAATCTACCTTTGATCATTTCATTCTTTTTCATAGTTTCCTTATTTTTCCCGAATGTAGTAAGTTTTAGAAATTTATGAAAAGACAAAAAACAACTTTACGGAGTATGTGTTTATATTCAGTGACTAAATGGTAAAAAAAATGGATTATCTGGCCTGAATTTACTTATAAATAAGTGTGGAAAGATAGTTCTCGGAGAGGACCTCGTTAGCAATGTCAAGTAGTTGTGTTGAGGTCAGTGCTTCAATCCTTTTGAATACTTCTTCTTTTTCTTCGTAAGTATGATAATGCAGAAAGCATTTGCCCATGTTGAGTGCATTATTTTCAAAATTGTCTCCAGCAACTCCTATCTGTCCGATGATTTGTTTTTTAGCAGCTGCGAGTTGTAGAGAGGTCAGTGCATTTTCTCTAATTTTTTTAAGTTCCTTATGTACTAATGAAATACAATGATCTGTATCATGCAGGTCACAACCAAAATAGATACAGAATGTACCTGTATCTGTATACGATGTGAGATTGGATTCTACATTATAAACCAATCCTCTTTTTTCGCGTAAAGAGATGTTGAGCCGGCTGTTCATGCCAGGGCCTCCGAGAATATTATTAAGCAGGTACAAACCTGTACGCCGTTCATCATAAGCGTGGTACCCTCTTCCTCCAATCATGACATGTGCTTGGTGAGTGTCCTTGTGAATGGTTAGTTGGTTAGGTTTGTAGGCAGGAGGAAGCATGCGCGCTTCTTTTATTCTTTCAAAGCGGGGAATATCTGCAGTCACTTTCTCAAGCGTACGGATTACTTTCTGGAAAGGAATATCTCCTTGAACGAAAAATATCATGTTTTCCAGTTGGTAGTGGGAATGAACGAAATGTTGCGCGTCTTCGCTTGTGAACTGGCGTAAAAGTTCTGGATTACCAAGTATGTTTCTGCCTAGCGGATGGTTCGGGAAAATCAGTTCTTCAAAATCGTCAAAAATAAGTTCCGCAGGACTATCTTCATAACTTTGGATTTCGTCGATAATGACTTCTACCTCTTTTTCGATTTCATTAGCTGGAAACACACTGTGGAAAACAATATCGGTCAGTAATTCCGCAGCCCGGTTGAAATGTTCTTTTAAAAAAGCACTGTAAATGACAGTTTCCTCCTTATTGGTATAGGCATTCAGGTCACCTCCCACATTCTCCATGCGATTAAGAATGTGCCAGGCTTTTCGCTTTTCTGTACCTTTAAAAATCAGGTGCTCTACAAAATGGGCCATACCTTGCTCTTGCGGAAGTTCATCGCGTGTGCCGGCGTCGATGGCAAAGCCACAATAAGCCACATTTGTAGGACTGGTAGTATGAATAAGTCGTAAGCCATTTGAGAGAGTAAAAGTTGAATATGCCATATTTCAAGAAGTGTAATTTCTTTTTCGCTGCAAATTTACAATAAATACCTATTGTCTTTCTTCAAAAAATGCAGATATTTGCAGAGTATGACATTTCAAACTAATATATGAATAAAATTGCAGTCTTTTGTTCGGCCTCAGATGCGATAGATCCTGTATTTATGGAAAAAGCAAGAGAGCTGGGCGCATGGTTAGGCCAGCATCATAAATGGCTGGTTTACGGGGGCTCCAATACAGGACTGATGGAAGTCCTTGCTAAAAGTGCGAAAGAAAACGGAGCTATGATAATGGGAGTTATTCCCACTAAACTGGAGGAACATGGCAGAGTCAGCGACTTGCTTGATGTGACATTTCATTCGGTAAACTTGAGCGACCGGAAAGATATTATGTTGCAGGAATCGGAAGTAATGGTAGCTTTGCCGGGTGGAATCGGTACGCTGGACGAAGTATTTCATGTGATGGCTGCCTGCAGTATAGGATATCATCAGAAAAAGGTTATCTTTTATAATGTGGAAGGCTTTTGGAATGATATGCTGGCTTTCTTGAATCGTTTGGAGAAAACACATTTTGCACATCGTCCGTTGAAAAATTATTTTGAAGTGGCGAATACGCTGGAGGAACTGACCCATTTATTGGAATAAAATTATAATTTAATCATAATCTTATGAATTCATCAATAAAAGATTTATTACAGCGTGAAGCACAGGCCGTGTTGAATATTCCGGTAACAGACGGATATGAAAAGGCGGTAGAGCTGATTGTGGAACAGGTACATGAGAAAGGCGGAAAACTGGTAACCAGTGGTATGGGTAAAGCTGGACAGATAGCCATGAATATTGCCACTACATTCTGTTCCACGGGTATCCCCTCTGTGTTTTTACATCCGAGTGAGGCACAGCATGGCGATTTGGGAATTCTGCAAAAAAATGACTTGTTGCTTTTGATTTCTAATTCTGGTAAGACAAGGGAAATTGTGGAACTGACCGAACTGGCTGCACGCCTAAATCCGGAATTGAAAAAAATTGTTATCACGGGAAATCCGGATAGTCCGTTAGCGGAAGCGGCAGATATTTGCCTGGCTACAGGGCACCCTGATGAAGTTTGTTTGTTAGGAATGACGCCTACTACTTCTACGACTGTGATGACGGTGATAGGAGATATTTTAGTTGTAGAGACTATGCGAAAGACTGGCTTTACGATTGAAGAATATAGCAAGCGCCATCATGGCGGGTATTTGGGAGAGCGTTCCCGTGCATTGAGCAAATAAAATATGGGTGTGCGAGAAGGCACACCCATTTCTTTTTACGGAAAGAAATAAAACATTTCTACCTATTGTATCTGATGTTATTGTTGTAGTTTGTAGATTTCCGTTCCAGCCAGCAGGAAACATCCTACTCCATAATCTTCGAAGTCTGGGACGCTTTCGTAGGTGACAGGTTGTCCGTCTTTAGGTTCTTTTCCAGTTCCTTGCACGTAGCCTAAAAAACCATTGGAATGAACCGCATCTTTTACCATGGCATTCCAGCCTTTTAATAAAATGGGTAAATATTCTTCTTTATCCAGTAATCCGTTTCGCACTCCCCATGCCATTCCGTAGACAAACAAAGCAGTTCCTGTAGTTTCTTTGCCACCGTAATTTCCGGCATCATGAAGACTTACGTTCCAGAATCCGTCTGTACGCTGACAAGCTTTCAGTGCTTTGCTCATGAGTAAGAAATCATTGATGTAATCCTGACGATGTTTTTCGTTTGCAGGAATTTCGTCGAGCACACGTACGAGTGCAGCGTATGCCCACCCGTTTCCTCTGCTCCAATAGCAGTCTTCGCCATTAGGTTCTTTGTAGGGAGGTAAGAAATCGGCATCTCTCCACCAAAGTCCGTCTGCCAGGTTGAACAATCCTTTTCCTCCCAGCTGATTACGTGAGAATTCATACATATCCCACATCTTGTCGAAATATTTCTGCTCTCCTGTCAGGTGTCCCATTTTGGCTAGTACTGGCATGCCCATTTGAATGGCATCTACCCAGGTCCAGTCTCCTACTTGGGGAGTATTGACAAGCATGTTCATATTGGATTTGATATTTTTCAGCATTTCAGGCTTGGGACAAAGATTATATAAGTCGATATAAGTTTGTCCACAGCAGTAATCATCAGCGTTACGTGTGGTATTTCCGTTTCGCATACCCCATTCATGGTATTCAGCCCAGTTGTATGCATAATCGTAGTATTCTGCGCGGGGGAAAATGGAATATAGAGACATTAATCCTTCATAGTATACTCCTCTGGTCCAGATATTACTAGGGCGGGTAACTTTACGTACAAAACTAGGAGTCCGGTAATCTGCATATTTCTCCATGAAATACTTATTTACTTTAATCATCACTTCCAGTGTTTCTTTTTGTGGTGGTAGTTTTTGTGCAGTAGAAGTGGTGAATCCCCAGCTCATTATAAACAGAAATGCGATAAGAATCTTTCTCATAATTAAATAAAGGTATTAGTTCTGAAATTGTATCAACAAAGATAGGAGATACAAGAACATTTGTACATGGAAAATCATGCAAATACATTGAAAATCATTCAAAAAATGCTCTTGGCTCTTCTTATGGATGTTTTTTGTACAAAAAGACATGTAATTGCATGATTCTCTATTCCTTCTTGTCGAAAAAGTTTTCTATTTTGCTTACATATTTATTTTAGTTTTTAATGTATTCAGAAGATGAGGGGATATTGTGTAAAAGGCTGGCTTTTATGGTGCTTATCCTGGATGGCCGTCAGTGTATTTGCCAGTGAAATTTTTCCGGATGGAACACCAATTCCAGAATGGTTCAGAGAGCATCGGGTGGTATCAGTAAAAGAGCTGGGAAAGCAATATTGTATCACAAATTATGGTGTGCAAAATGATAGTACGATTTTACAGACAGAACGTATTCAGGCAGTCATTGATAAAGCGGCTCAAGAGGGTGGAGGAGTGATCTGTATCCCTAAAGGGACTTTTTTGTCGGGCTCTCTTTTTTTCAGACCTCGTACTCATCTTTATCTGGAAAAAGGAGCAACTCTGAAAGGAAGTGATGACATTAGTCATTTTGATGTGATTGATACCCGTCTGGAAGGGCAGAATCTAACGTATTTTGCAGCTTTGGTTAATGTCATTGGAGTGGATGGATTTACACTTTCAGGCGAGGGGAAGATAAATGGAAATGGACTTCGTTTTTGGAAATCTTTTTGGTTGCGCCGACAGGTAAATCCCCAGTGTACGAATTTGGAGGAACTTCGTCCACGGTTGATATATATTGCTGATTCAAAAAATGTGCAGTTGTCTGGGGTCAGATTGGAAAATTCTCCGTTCTGGACTACTCATTTATATCGTTGTGAGAATGTGAAGTTGCTTAATCTTTCTATTTTTGCTCCTCATTCGCCGGTGAAAGCACCTAGTAGTGATGCTATTGATATTGATGTGTGCAAGAATGTGTTGGTAAAAGGTTGTTATATGTCTGTAAATGATGATGCCATAGCTTTGAAGGGTGGAAAAGGACCTTGGGCAGACCAAGATAAGGTGAATAATGGAAGTAATCTGAATATCATTATAGAGGATTGTGTATGGGGATTCTGTCATAGCGCATTGACTTGTGGTAGTGAGTCTATACATAACCGCAATATTCTGGTGAGACGCTGTCGGGTAGAGCATGCACAGCGTTTGCTTTGGCTAAAGATGCGTCCGGATACGCCGCAAAATTATGAATATATTCAGTTGGAAGATATTACGGGCTCTGCCATTAATTTCTTGTTTGCCCAGCCTTGGACTCAGTTTTTTGATTTAAAGGATAGGAAAGATGTCCCCTATTCATATTCAAGTCATGTGACGATGCGTAATATTCAATTGGATTGTGATGTCCTTTTTGCGGTGAAGAAGGATGAAACGCAGTATAAGCTGTCTGATTTTCTATTTGAGAATTTAAAGATTACAGCTCGTAAGTCGGGGGAGATTTGTAAAGATTATATTCATAATCTGCAAATTCGGAATGTAACAGTAAACGGAGTACATTTAAAATAAAAACGATGTGGTAGCAATTGCTACCACATCGTTTTTATTTTAGGTAAGTTTGTATTCGTCAGGGTAATAAATAAAATCGATAACTGCCCTGTCATATTCGAATAACTCTTCAGGTTTGAAGAATCTTTCAATTTCTTCAATAGCTGTTTTAGGTGAATCTGAGGTGTGGATGATGTTTTCTTGTGAACTTACACAATAATCTCCTCGGATAGTACCTGGAACGGCTACACGGCCATTGGTGGCTCCTGTCATGGAGCGTACCACCTGAATGGCATCTACTCCTTCATAGCAACATACAATCACAGGACTGGCCATCATAGAAGCTTTTACACGAGAAAAGAAAGGTTTTCCGGCCAAGTGGGCATAATGCTCATTGAGCAAATCCTCCGTAAGTTGCATCATTTTCATGCCAGCCAGGCGCAGGCCTTTACGTTCAAATCTATGGGTTATTTCTCCGATAAGTCCGCGCTGTACGGTACTGGGTTTTAAAATTACTAATGTTTTTTCAAGACTCATAGTTCGTTTATATTAAGGTGATACAAAGATTCATTGCGCCCAAATATACGAAAAAAAGGATATGAGCCCTAAAAACGAGTGGATTTTTTATTTAAAGCTATTTGGAATCCAAAGGTATTATTCCAAGGTTGATAGCTTTCAGAACAAGGTCTACGGCATTCCTGGCCTCCAGTTTGCTCATGAGGCTTTTGCGGTGAGTTTCAATTGTATTATTGGATACATACAGCAATTCTGCAATTTCCCTTGTATTAAATCCTTTAGCAATAGCCTGCAATACCTCCATTTCTCTTAAAGTAAGCTGTTCTTTTATCTGTTCTTCTGTCTGCATCCGGTTTAAAATGGATTTGAATCGTTTGCAAAGGTATTGGCCTCCTTTTAAGATTGTCTGGATGGCTAGTGTCAGTTCATTAATATCTGCCGATTTTAGTATGGCCCCACTTATGGAGGCTTTAGTCAGTCTTTTAAGTATCCATATCTCTTCATGCATGGTATTAATCAAAATACGTGCTTCCGGGTGCTTTTGCAGGATGGTTTCTATCAGTTCGAACCCGTTGGTGTCGGGAAGTTCCACATCAAGCAGATAGATGTCGAACGGTTGCATGGCTATCAGAAGCATTGCTTCTGCTCCTGATGAGGCAGTATATACCTTTTCTATTTCAGGCATTTGAGACACTACATGCTTGATGCCTTGTAGTATAAGAGTATGGTCATCGACTAATAGTATTTTGGCTTTAGGACTTGTCATTTTGTCGCATTTTACACTGCAAAGAAAAAAATATTCATTGAAAAGATTTTCACTGAAAACCGTGATTTTTTCAATGAAGATGCACCTGAATATGAATATTCACTCCAGTCTTGTCTTTTTCTATCTTGTAATCTCCTGCAATAGTTTTTAACCGGTCGTTGATGGTTCGCAAGCCTATTCCTTTAGATAAATCAGCATGTGGACTCCAGTTCCCGTCATGATGTACTTCAATAATAAGATAAGTGGCATTTTTTTCTATTTGGATACAGATAACCTTTGCCTGAGTATGTTTGAGTATATTCCCGGTCGTTTCCTGCATGATGCGGTAGATTTCGTATCCTATATGTTCTGAAATACTTGACCAGTCCGTGTGAGGATAGGGAGTATATTGTATGGAAATTCCTGAAATCTCTTGCATTTTAGAGAAATAATCAGCTAACATTTCATTCAGATCGGTAAACTGGAAATTGGGTGGCATTAGTTCATGTGAAATGGCTCGTACGCCGCTACGAATCTCTTCTAATGTCTGAATGGTATTTGTTTTTAGATCCTCAGCAGAGCTTTGTTGCTGCATTTGAAGAATGGCTCCCAGCAGGTCATTACATACCCCGTCGTGCAAATCCTTAGCCAGTCGTTTGCGCTCATTTTCCAAGCCTTCTATGTATTGGCGGGCAGCAATCAGTTCGGTTTCCTTCTTTTGCACTTTCCGTTTGTGCAGCAGAATGGAAATAGCTATTAATAGTAACCCGATTACTGTAAGGTAATAGATGGTATGGCGTAAACGGCTTTCTTGTTCTTGTGCCTGAGTCTTTTCCAGAAGAGCAATTTTCAGTTCTTTGTCACTTGTCCGTAATTTCTCATTCAGTTCAGATAGTTCATGCTTGATTTTTCCACCGAAAATGGAATCCTGGTAAATGCATACTTCTTGCATGTTCTGATATGCTTTTTGGTAGTTCCCTAATCCTTCATAGTTACGTGCTGTTAAAATGTGATATTTATCGTATGGTAATTGAGTTTGAATTAATGGATTGCTTGTTAGTATGCTGAGACTTTTCTGATATTCTCCAATCCAATTATAAAGGCTGGCTTGTGTGCTATAAAATTCAAGTGCTGTCGGACTGTTTCCCGGGATTTTATGAATCAATTCTTCTCCTTTTTTTAGAAAAATCCTGACGGAATCTTTTTTGTTCCATAATTGATAGGTACTCAGTAAAGGCGATAGGGAGCTCATGGCAAGTAAAGGATATTTTAGTTTTAATGCCTTGTTGATATTTTTTTTAAAAATATGGCTTGCTTCGACATACTTACCCATACTGCTATAACATCCTCCAATGAGACTGCTGGCATATAATTCCATTAGTGAATCGTTTGCTTTTCGGGCGTATTCCGCTGCCTGCTTACCTTGCGTCAATGCTTCTTCATAGCGCTTGTTAAGATGGTAGAGCACGCCAATGTTATAATAGGTGGAAGCAATGTCTTCGTACTTTTCTGTTTTTTTACAGAGATCGATGGCACGGTTATAGTGATATACGGCTGAGTCGAACATTCCTAACTTACGGTAGCAGACACCAATGGAAGATTCTACCACACCCTCCAGATCGTATCTTCTTTCTTTGAGTTGGGGAGCATGTGTTGCAACCGTTTTAAATTTCTCTTTAGCTTGTTCTATTTTTCCTTCCATGAAAAGATAGTTAGCCAGTGAGTTGAGTAACTGCAAATATCCTTCTTCTTCAAAAGTCGGTTTTGAATAAAGAGAAAGTCCTTTTTGAATGTAGTGATAGGATGAGTCATGGTCTAGAGTCTCATATTCAGCTCCTAAGAATTGATATAACTCAATTAGTTGCTCTTTGGTAGAATTTTTTTGCTCTGCTAATTGTAATTCGCGTTTTAAACTATCAATTGTTGCTGTTTCAGCTTGTATTGGCAAGCACAAGACTGTGTGAAGAAAGGTACCTAATGTGAAAAGAAGTTTTTTCATGTAACCTAATTTTGTGAGTTCTACAAAGTAGCGTTTTTTTGTGGAATATACAAATTTCAGCTAAAAAACATCTGGAATATGAGATAGAATGTGTGTGTCTGGAATAACTTAGAATAAAAATATTATGGCTAAAATAAGCAAAATCGTGCAGTCAGTTCTCTTTTATATTTTTGGGAGATATATAACTCATTTGTATAATGAAAAGGAGGGGTCATAAGGCAGCGGTTATTCTGTATCATGTGTAAATAGTGCATATTGATAATGTAGGATTGGTGAATTTGCACAAATTCTTCATTGTATGTACATAAGTCTTTGGCGCGTAGATTAGCCTTAAGGCGGAGGAAAGAACCGTCTGTCAAAGCTATCTCCCAGCTTTTTCTTGTCGAAATATATTTGAAATAACCAATATCATTTGAGCGTAACACGTGTAAGTTCCCCATAAAGGTCTGGATGAGTAAAGGTTTGCCCAATTTTGCATCAAAAAGTCTTCTTAAGCGTTCAAGAGCTGCATTGTATCGCTGAATCTCGGTTGTTTTCATTTCTCTTTTGCATTGTAATTTTGTTTGTCAAATATAACTCGTCTTATGAGGGAGGAAAACACGGAAAACCGTGATTTTTGTATAAAAGTAAAAAAGCCGCCTCGCAGTGCAAGACGGCTTTTTATTACAGTGTGTTTGTTCTTATTTTGAAGTATTGATATTAGCTGATGGGCGGAAGTCGAACATTAAGTTCAAATGTAATCCTTCATCTCCTTGTTTGATGCGAATATTTCCAGGTTGACTGTTCGGACCTTGTTGTTCGATTGGTTTGAAGGAACAGATGGCCGGTATGTCAAGCAAGAAGGATATATCACCCTCAGGGAATTGCGGCATGGTTCTTCTAACACGTCCTACAGGTTCTTCCGGTGTAAAGATGTGATAGAAGATTCCATCGTTTCTTGAATAAACAGTAAACGGTGTTTTGTCGCTTTCCAGTGTAGCCCAGTACATGTTGGCATGATATCCTTTAAATTCTGGATAAATCAGATTTTCAAAACTTTCTCCTGTAATGGTATTGTTGTAATCTTTATGCCAGATGTTATAGTTGGTACCAGGGATACGGTTTTTCCACACACGATAAGGACCACGTCCCAGCCATTTCATGCCGGTACAGTTTGCTTCTGGGTAAGAGAAGGTCAATCCGAGATTGTATACTTTTGTGTCCATGAAGGCATCGTCAAATCCTCCGCCTCCGGAGGCACGGTTTAGTAGGATGGCGTCCATATAAAGCAATCCTTGATCGGTCAGGCGCCATACAATGGAATCGGCTGCTCCTTTATATTTGGCACAAAATATGGCTCCTTCTTGTGTTTCACGCACGTAGCTGAGTGAAGGCTCATAGCGCATTTTCATTCCTACAGCTACCGGACCGTCTTTGAACGGGACCTCTGTTTCTCCTGCTTTTACTTGCTTGATGATACCGGTAGTGGCATCAAACGTTACACTTACCTTCGCACTGTTCAATACGATGTGGCTGGCATTGCGTGAGGCGGTAGCTTTGGGAAGTGCTTCTAGGGTCATGGGTGATTGTGCCATTTTATGGTCAAAATATTGTTTTACCAGGCGGATAGGATAGCTCCAGTTACAGATGCTATGTCCATTTTTGTCGAAGGCTTCTAATTCCAGTACATCACCTTCATGGAAATTGTCTGGAAGGTCGAAATGAGCTGTGCCGGTTTCTCCTGGCTGGATAGCAGGGAGAGTAACTTCTCCGTGGCTTAATTCAACGGATTGTGTTACACCTTTCAATGGAGTGTCACATGACAACACTTTGTACGTCATTTTGCATTCCTTCAGATTCGTGTAAGTATATTCGTTGGTAACCAGGAAATTGCCATTAAAATGAGAGGTAATGAGCAGTGGTTTCAGTTGGATAGGTGACCACTGGGCACGGATGGCATAGAAGCTACCTTCTTTTTCACGACGAGGGCCAACAACTCCATCAGGCGCATTTGACTTGTCAGAATCCAGAATACCTCCTTTGTCACTTCGTTTGGGAGCTTCGTCGCAGAAAACCCAGATAAATCCTCCGGCAAATAACGGGTTCGTATTCCAGCGATCCCAGAAATCCCGTAATCCGGCACCTCCTCCTTGGTCGTACATGGCATGCATGAATTCTGTAGGCATGAAGACCTTATAGCCATTGGTAAATCGGGCTACTCCTGTCAGATAAGCCGGATAATGGTGCGTATCCAGATCGTTGAAGTCGGCCCATGGGTGGACTACATGCCGTTTTTGAAGCTTGTCGTATTGAGCAAACAGTTTATCCAGCTGATAATTCCATCCTCCTTCATTTCCATTGCTCCAAATGATGATGGACGGATGATTGACATCACGCTGTACCATTTCTTTCACCAGTTTGCTTCCTACTTTTTCGTCGTAGCAATTCTGCCATCCTGCCAGTTCATCCATGTATACGATACCTAGTGAATCGCACATATCCAGGAAATGTTCGTCGGGGGCATAGTGTGATCTTACTGCGTTCATGTTCATTTCCTTGATAAGAAGTGCATCCTGACGACTCATGGCCGCACTGGTTGCTCTTCCGCCGTCGACGGAGAATGAATGGCGGTTAATACCTTTTACGACGAGTTTGGTTCCATTCAGATATACTCCGTCTTGTGGGAAAAATTCGACGGTGCGGAAGCCGATTCTGGTTTCACGCGTCTGGATTACTTTTCCTTCCGGTGATTTTAATTCCAGACGAGCTACATACAGGTTAGGGTCTTCTGTGGACCAGGTTTGGATGTCTGCCCACTGTCCTTCTATCTGTTGTTCTTTGCCAGAGTCTGTAATTTTTTTGGAAAGTGCAGACTTTCCCGTATTTGTCAGGATGGTTTTTCCGTCTTTCAAACCTCGTACCGATACGTGAAGTTCATATCCTTTCGCATCGCCATACATTTCACATGAGGCTTGAAACTTTCCATGCTGGTCGGCATTGAGTACAAAGTGTTCAATGTGTACTTGTGGAACAACTTCCAGCCATACCGGACGATAAATTCCTCCATAAAGCCACCAGTCAGCTTTACGTTCTGCGGCGTTGATGGATGAATTAGCAGATTCTTTAGCGACTTTTACTTCAAGTGTATTTTTCTTTCCGAGGGTGAGTAAGTCGGTGATGTCATAACAAAAACGGTTGAATCCGCCCTGATGCATTTCTCCGGCCAGTTTGCCGTTGATTAAGACTTCCGTATCGGTCATGACTCCGTCAAAATAAATTTTTACCCGCTGGCCGCTCCATGATTTGGGAGCCTCGAATTTGTGACGATAAATACCTGTTTCATCACTTGGCTTGGCACCTTTGATGGTATACCATCGTCCGTAGGTATATTCTCCAAATCCTTGCAGTTCCCAGTTGCAGGGAACTTCTATCTTTTTCCATTTGCCGCTGTTTTGTCCTTTTGAGCAGAGAAAGTCCCATGTCACGGTATTGTCAATACCGGTTCCTGAAAGATAAATTCGTTCCGGATGGGGGGCTTGCGCTTGCAAATGCAAGCCAGGCACGTTGCAGAAAAGGCTGGCAAGTAGGGTCAGTCTGATAAAGTTGTTTTTCATATCCGTGTTCATTGATTTATTTTCTACAAAGATACGTACCTTCATGAAATGAATGAATGGAATAATGTACATCTTGCTTGGAGGATTGTGTATCAGACGTACAAAAATCCATGAATCTGTACATTCCTATAGTTGTAAAGGCTGGATAACTTTTATCTTTGCAAGTATGAAACCTAATTTGTAATTCCATGAAAAAGAACAACATCTTATTTTTTCTCTGTTTGTGCTCTGCGATGGGGGCGGCTGCACAAAACTGGCCAGAGGTAAAGCCTGAAGCACGTCCTGGCAGCCGTTGGTGGTGGTTAGGAAGTGCCGTCGATAAAGATAATCTGAATTATAACCTGAAGGAATATGGCAAGGCCGGACTTGGTAGTTTGGAGGTTACGCCTATTTATGGGGTAAAAGGAAATGAATCTCATAATCTCTGTTTTCTGTCGCCTGAATGGATGGAAATGTTCCGTTATACGCAGGAGGTGGGTAAGACAAACGGGATAGACATTGATATGAATACCGGAACGGGATGGCCTTTCGGAGGCCCTGAGGTTTCTCTTTCACAAGCTGCAGCAAAAGCTATTTTTGAATGTTATGAGGTAAAGGGAGGTGAACCGGTAAAGTTGGAAATCAATATCCGTGACCCTAAAGAACAGAAACAGCGGGATGTAGCTTACCTGGATTGTCTGATGGCTTATGGAACAGATGGGAAAGTAGTAAATCTGACCAAAAAAGTAAAAGACGGATATTTGCAGTGGGATGCTCCGGCAGGTGATTGGCAACTGGTGGCATTGTTTGTGGGGCGGACTTTTCAGAAAGTAAAGCGTGCGGCTCCCGGGGGAGAAGGATATGTTATGGATCATTTTAGTCCGGTGTCCGTAAAATCTTACTTTGAGAAGTTTGATAAGGCTTTCAAGACAAACAAAGTCAACTTTCCCCGTACCTTCTTCAATGATTCGTATGAGGTGTACGGAGCAGATTGGACTCCTGCATTCTTGAAAGAATTTGCTGCACGTCGTGGTTATCGGCTGGAAAATCATTTTCCGGAGTTTATTTCACAGGAACGGACTGAACTGACGCGTCGACTGGTGTCTGATTATAGGGAAACATTGGGAGAACTTCTGGTTGAGAACTTTACGACTGCATGGACCAAGTGGGCGCATGGGCATGGAAGTACGACCCGTAATCAGGCACATGGATCTCCTGCCAATCTGATTGATACGTATGCTTCGGTAGATATCCCGGAGTGTGAAGGGTTTGGATTGACTGATTTTCATATCAGGGGATTGAGGCGTGATTCACTTACACGTCCTAATTTTTCGGATATTTCCATGCTGAAGTATGCTTCCTCGGCTGCACATATTGCAGGAAAACCTTATACTTCTTCTGAAACATTTACCTGGTTGACAGAGCATTTTCGTACTTCTCTTTCACAGTGTAAGCCTGATATGGATTTGATGTTTGTGTCGGGTGTAAATCACGCATTTTTTCATGGTACCCCCTATTCTCCGAAAGAAGCAGCCTGGCCTGGTTGGCTATTTTATGCTACGATAAACATGTCGCCCACCAATACGATATGGCGTGACGCGCCGGCTTTCTTTGAGTATATAACTCGTTGTCAGTCTTTTCTTCAATTAGGTAAGCCTGATAATGATTTCCTGGTTTATCTTCCGGTTTATGATATGTGGAATGACATTCCAGGACGTTTTGTTGGCTTTGATATTCACAAGATGGATCAGTATGCGCCGAAGTTTATCAAGACGATACAAACCATTATGGCAGGTGGCTATGATGTAGACTATATTTCTGATTCTTTTATTAAAAGTACATCGTGTCAGGATGGTATGTTGAAGACACGTGGAGGTGCTTGTTATAAGGCGCTTATCGTACCTGCAGTAAAGTTGATACCGGTTTCTACCTTAAAGAAGCTAGTAGCATTGGTACGTCAGGGGGCAACCGTAGTGTTTGTGGAACATTATCCGGAAGATGTGCCGGGGTATGCTTCTTTAGAACAGAATCGGAAGCAACTATTTGCACTGCTGGAACAATTGCCAGGAGAAAAGTCTTTCCGAGGCACACAGGCTTTTAATTTCGGAAAAGGACGTATCATTGTGGGAAGTGATTACCATGAGGCATTAGAACGCACAGGAGTTCCTGCAGAAGAACTGAAGACTCGTTGGGGAGTACAATTTATCCGGCGTACACATACAGAAGGGCACCATTATTTTATTTCCAACTTACAGGCCAAAGATGTGGAAGGATGGGTTACATTGAATGTGCCTGAAAAAAATATGATGTGTTTTGATCCGATGACGGGTAAACGGGGAATTGCAAAAACGCGGGAGGTGGAAGGAAAAACTCAGGTATATATGCAATTGAAGTCTGGGGAGAGTATCATTCTTCAAACTTTTACTCGTTCTTTGCAAGGAGTGCCTGAATGGAAATATAGGAAGGAAATGGACTATAGCTTGAGTTTGGATCATGGTTGGAAACTGAAATTTGTAGAAAGTTATCCGGCTATTGAAGGAGAGTTTAAAATAGATACGCCTTCTTCATGGACAGAAATGGCACATCCGGCTGCGAAGATTAACCGGGGTACTGCATTGTATTCATTGGAGCTGGATTTGCCTGAATTATTGGCAGATGATTGGATTCTAGACTTGGGCGATGTGCGTGAGAGCGCACGTGTGCGTATAAATGGGCAGGAAGCAGGTATTGCCTGGGCAGTTCCCTTCCGTTTAAGCATAGGGCAATTGCTAAAGCCTGGTAAGAATCTCATAGAAGTGGAAGTCACCAACCTTCCGGCAAATAGTATTGCTGAAATGGACCGCCAGGGAAAACAATGGCGTATTTTTGAGGATATCAATATGGCCAAACTGAATTATGAGAAAGGTACTTACGGACATTGGGAAACACTACCTTCTGGCTTGAACGGAATAGTTCGGTTGATACCTGTTAAATATTTATTTTGATTGTCTGGGCTGGATAGATAATTATCCGGCCCAGTTTTCTCTGTCCAGATTGCGATAGCTGATAGCCTCTGCCAAATGTTCCGGACGTATTTCATTACTTCCCTCCAGGTCTGCAATGGTTCGTGAGACTTTAAGAATACGATCGTAGGCACGGGCTGAAAGGTTCAGTCGGTTCATGGCATTTCTTAAAAGTTCCAGGCCAGCGGCATCCGGTTGTGCATAGAGGTGTAGTAGTTTAGAAGTCATTTGGGCGTTACTATAGATTCCATGTTCATTAGCAAAGCGTTGGCTTTGTATTTGTCGGGCACGGACTACACGTTCGCGAATGCTGGCACTGCTTTCTCCCGGTGTGCTTTTGGAGATTTCTTCAAAAGGAACGGGTACAATTTCTACTTGAATGTCTATGCGGTCGAGCAGAGGGCCTGAGATTTTGTTCAGGTATCGCTGTACTTGTCCCGGACTACATACACAATTTCGTGTGGGATGGTTATAGTAGCCACATGGGCATGGGTTCATGGAAGCGATTAATTGGAAGTTAGCTGGATACTCCAGGCTATACTTTGCTCTTGAAATAGTGATACGATGGTCTTCAAGGGGCTGCCGAAGCACTTCCAGTACGCTTCTGCTGAACTCAGGGAGTTCATCAAGAAATAACACTCCATTGTGTGCCAGGCTGATTTCTCCAGGTTGAGGTGTAGCTCCGCCACCTACCATGGCTACTTGAGAGATGGTGTGGTGTGGGCTGCGGAACGGTCGGGTGGCAATAAGCGAGGAACCTTTTTTCAGTTTTCCAGCTACTGAATGTATCTTAGTTGTTTCCAGGCTTTCTCCTAATGAGAGTGGAGGAAGGATGCTGGGAAGGCGTTTGGCCATCATGGACTTGCCACTTCCTGGGGCTCCAATGAGCAGCACGTTGTGTCCGCCTGCTGCGGCTACTTCAAGTGCTCGTTTTACATTTTCCTGTCCTTTTACTTCTGCAAAGTCAAAAGGGAAAGTTGACTGGTGTTTATAGAACTCTTCACGTGTGTTGACAATGGTAGGTTGCAAACTGCAATTGCCGTTCAGAAAATCGATTACTTCTGTAATGCGTTCCACGCCATATACGTCCAGATTATTTACGACAGCGGCTTCCGATGCATTCTGTTGCGGAAGAATAATCCCTTTAAAACCTTGTTGACGGGCAGCAATGGCGATAGGAAGTGCACCTTTAATGGGTTGCAGACTTCCGTCCAGGCTTAATTCTCCAATAATCAGATAATCTGTCAAGTGTTCAGAGGAGATTGTTTCATTAGCTGCCAGGATACCGATAGCCAGCGGGAGATCGTATGAGGCTCCTTCTTTCCGGATATCAGCTGGAGCCATGTTGACTACTATCTGTCGGGTAGGAAACTTATATCCGTTTACTTGTAGAGCGGATACGATACGTTCGTGGCTCTCCTTGACAGCAGAGTCTGGGAGACCCACTAAATAAAATTTTATTCCGCGCGAACAGTTGACTTCAATTGTTACAATAGTGGCATCAATGCCTTGTACTGCGGCTCCAAAAAGTTTGACAAGCATTTAAGGTCGTTTTTATTGTGTTTTACTTTTGTTGTTTGTCTTCTGCTATCAAGGCTTCCATCTTGGTCTGTAATGCATTTCCGTAAAGATTACTGCCTAAAATTTTCCGGTTCCGGTCTATCAGTATGTTGTATGGAAGACGCTGTATGTTTTGTTGTTTCAGAATCTGATTATTCCATCCTTTGTAGTCGCATACTTCAATCCACTGTTCTGTATCTTTTTGCGTATTTTTTCCCCATTCTTCCTTGTTATAATCTAGTGAGAAGTTGACAACCCGGAAATTGTTCTTAGAGAATTTTTCGCATAGAGCATATAGGGAGTCTTTTATAGCTATGCTTTCCTTATCCCAACTTGCCCAAAAGTTAATGAGCGAATATTGCTTTTGTGTTCCACTGCTGCTCCATGACAAATATTCGCCGTTTCTTTTCTTTACAGACAAGTAATTCAGATAAGTCGAAGTGCTTTTTTCTTTTTCGGGTAGTTTCTGTAGAACTTCATTCAATACTCTACAATCTTTCACTTTACCGGTCAAAGGCTCAGTCAGTCTGGCAATGAGGGACAGATTGGGATTGGCTGATTGTGAAAAATACCAGTACAGTATATAAGCCGAAGCAGGTGAGGATGGATGGCTCTTGATAAAGTTCTCAGCTTGTTGGCATATTTGTGCAGAATCTTTCAGCGCGTGTATACTTTGCAGAAATTCCTGGTATTCATTATTCGGACCATCTCCTTTAATTTCCGGATGTGCGAAACTTCCTTTTACAGACACTTTCCAGCCTTTGTCTGCAAATATCGGAAAGACTTCACCTGAATCATTAACTAATCGGAAAGTATTCAATGTGTCGGGAGAGAAGGCATAAGTGAATTTACCTCCTCTTGGATAAATAGTATCCAGTTTGGAATCCGGGTCATCAAAGACTACCAGAATCATGTTGGAAGTAATGCCTTCCAGTTCCCCTTTGAGTTCAAATTCATCGCTTTGTCTGCACGAATCCAGACAAAACAACAGATATACAGATAAGAGGAGCAGGTATAATTTTTTCATAAACCGTATTTTGCGTACGCAAAGTTACTACAAAAAAGTGAAATGCGGAAAGATATAGTGATAGAATTGAGTTACAAGGGTTTTGGTTGAAGTGGCGATAATCCGTGAAGCCATTACAATCCCTGCCGAAGCCAAATCCTGACGCCGCTACGTTACTTGTTCGTAACCATGCCCGAAAATGCGACAAACGGGTACGAATAGCGAAACAAGGCTCTAAGGAATAGTGAGTTATCCATAACTCATGCGAAAAATCAGGTTACGGAAAAAGATTGCGCCGTTCCTCCCCGTTTTGCGTACCAACACCGGACTCTTCACCAACTAATTTTGAAACCCAAAAATTAAGGACAATGAAGAGTACATTTTCAGTAATCTACTACCTCAAGCGTCAGGTAGTGAAAAAGGACGGGACAGTTCCCGTCATGGGACGCATCACGGTGGACGGCAGCCAGACACAGTTCAGCTGCAAACTGACTGTCGATCCGAAACTGTGGGACACCAAAGGTGGACGTGTCACGGGCAGAAGCACGGCGGCACTCGAAACGAACCGTATGCTTGACAAGATGCGGGTACGCATCAACAGGCATTATCAGGAAATCATGGAGCGTGACAACTTCGTCACGGCGGAGAAGGTGAAGAACGCCTTTCTCGGACTGGAACACCGCTACCACACGCTGATGCAGGTGTTCCGCCAGCACAACGAGGACTACGAGAAGCAGGTGGAGGCAGGCATGAAAGCCAAAGGCACGCTGCTGAAGTACCGCACCGTTTACAAGCACATGCAAGAGTTCCTCGACATCCGCTACCATGTGAAGGACATCGCCCTAAAAGAGCTTACCCCGGCTTTCATCTCCGACTTCGAGATGTTCCTGCGCACGGACAAGCACTGCTGCACCAATACCGTGTGGCTGTACGTCTGCCCGTTACGGACGATGGTATTCATCGCCATCAACAACGAGTGGCTGACGCGCGACCCGTTCCGCGAGTATGAAATCAAGAAGGAGGAAACAACACGCAGTTTCCTGACCAAAGATGAGATCCGCCTGCTGATGGAGGGGAAACTGAAAAACGCCAAACAGGAATTGTACCGCGACCTCTACCTGTTCTGCGCCTTCACGGGGCTGTCGTTCGCGGATATGCGCAACCTTACGGAAGAGAATATCCGCACCTACTTCGACGAACACGAGTGGATAAACATCAACCGCCAGAAAACGGGCGTGGTGTCCAACATCCGCCTGCTCGACATCGCCAACCGCATAATCGGCAAATACCGGGGACTGTGCGGGGACGGCAGGATATTTCCCGTTCCGCATTATAACACGTGCCTTGCCGGTATCCGTGCCGTCGCCAAGCGTTGCGGCATCACCAAGCATATCACGTGGCATCAGAGCCGCCACACGGCAGCCACGACGATATTCCTCTCCAACGGTGTTCCCATCGAAACGGTCAGCTCCATGCTCGGACACAAGAGCATAAAGACGACGCAGATT